>CACXEH010000018.1 GCA_902766625.1 uncultured Bacteroidales bacterium
AAAGTGCAACATTCAGCACTCGTGTCCTCAACTGATTACATGAGGGTTTTGCCAGATTCGGTCTGCCTGCTTGAATATGCCGCTTATAAAAACGGAGATGACTGGGCGCCGGCTCTGGAGAAAGCATTGGGATATCACAGCATAGTTTATGTCCCTGAAGGTGAATACAGCTGTTCGCAACTGAACATTCCCAGTGGAAAAACTCTGAGGGGAGCAGGAGAAAAAACAGTTTTTGTGCCTTTGACTGCCGGCTTGTTCAGGGTGGACGGTTCCAAAGGAAAAGGAGCTGTCGTAGCAGAAGATGTGGCGGACTATAGCGACCTGCTGGTACTGACAGACGCATCGGCACTGAAAGTTGGTGACGATGTGATGATTCAGTCACAGCGCAACTGTATGCTTAAGGAAGGTATCGGGGGTATTAATTATGATGCTGACTGGGTGTTGGGACGTACGGCGAAAACCAGCGTGTTCTATGGCGAGTTTGACAAGGTGCAGAGCATTGATGGGCGACAAGTCAAAACGGTTGGCAAACGTATTTTTCCCTGTTATTACAAGGATGACTCACGGGAACCCGAAGTGCCGTCTGAAGGATATGTGACAAGACCAGCCACAACGGTGCATAAAGTGGACTTTGCCAAAAACGTTATACTGGCGGATTTTGCGATAAAAGGGACGGCACAATGCTATAAGCCGATATTGCTGAAGTATGTGGATTCCTGTAAGGTGGAGAATGTCCACTATGGGTCTTCTGTTCTGACTTGTAATGAGGATTCGACGTATTCATTGACGATTATCAGGATAATGTATTCCAAGAATACTGTGATTAAAGACTGTCATTCTATCTTAGAAGAGGAAGCATTGCGGCAATTGAATGCATTGGAACGTAACTGGGATAATTTTTCATGTTACAATATCTTTAAGATAGAATCATCCCATGGCTGCGGATTTGAAGACTGTTCGTCAAACGGAGCTACCCATGCCTTTAATATAATCAAGAGTAACTCAAAGGAGAGCATCTGTTCCGCCAACTGTTTCATCCGTCGTTGCAAGGCGAGCCATAATATATGGTCTGGAATGAATATTACCCAGGGGTGCTGGAATAATGAAGTTTCTGATTGTGTGGTGACGTCCAGCGGACAAGGTATTACCGTTTTCTCCCGTTTGTCAAGAATAGTAAATAATACAGTGTCAACGGATTTGCCATTTGGGACAAACTATATCTATACACATGTGAGCTCAAAGAGTAATGGTAAGACTGTTTACTTGGGTGGCACGGCCGGTATTATGCTTCCAGAAGGCTACAGTGGCGGTCAGAAGGATAAGCGTACTGTTGTTTCCGGAAATGCTGTTTCGGGCTTTTATACAGGAATATCAGTGCGTGACGGCTACGAAAGTAAAAATATCTTTGAGACAGGAATAATCGATATAACCGGCAATAAAATAGAAGGTTGTTTTAACGGTGTCGGAATCTACAGGAACGGCTATAACACAACTCCGGTATATTTGGACATAATCGTTTCCAATAACAGTTTTGTCAGAGCTGTGGATCTGGCACCGTACAGCAATACTTATGAGCCGAAAGCGATCTATGTGCCGGCGGGAGTGACCGGGGTTGTGTCAGACAATAATACTCAGAAAGGATTTTGAGAAGGAAAAGGGGTAGAGAGCAGTCAAAGCTTAAGCTCCACTACAGTGTATGAATAAGGATAAATGCTTATGGGCTTTCCTTTTTCCTGATGCTGTGCTTGAGGCGTAATCTTGCGCGGATTTTCGGGCGTATTGTCGTCATCCGGTTGGCCGGAGATGGACCACACCTTGACGGAACGGTAAGTCAGATTAGTGGTGATGTCCTGTTGCTTGTCTGACGTGTTGGCGATGTGGAGCACGATGGTCTTCCCCTGGGTGTCCCTTGTGGCTGCGATATCCAAGTCGGGGAGAGAGGTCGTACACTCTACGCATAGAGGCTGGTGATGGCGGGCAGACAGTTGCTCGGCATAGCTTGTGGGCTGGTGCCAGACCTGTGAGGGCGTGAAGAACACCTGTCCCTGATTCCAGCCGTTGTCGTTCTGGCGGTAGGGTTCCAAGGCATTGGCCTGACAGGTTGTCAGTACGAAGTCTGCGTTTCTCCTGGCAGCATTCTGGGCGATGATGTGTCCCAGCATACGGCTGATGCCGTGGGTGGAGCCGTTTTCCTCAAAGATGGCGCAGCGGGTCTTGGTGTCGGGGACCCATTGTCTGAATTTGCGTTGCATGCGTTCCAAGACGCCCTGTACCTGGCGGGGCTTCTTGAAAGAAGGGTCGTCAACCCATGGATGATAGTCCCAAAATGCCACCCTGTCCTGGATGGCCTTGAAGGTGCTTTCCATGTAGGGCGAATTCTCGCGCCACCATGCGGCGGAGACAAACTGGAGGCAGGAGTCCACGCGGAGCATGGCATCGGTGAGGAGCTTGAAGCGCTCTACATAATGGCGGTAGCCAGCTTCGTCGCCCAACTGGATGATCTCCTCATTGCCCAGTTCGACATATCTGACATTGAAAGGCTCAGGGTAACCGTCCTTCAGGCGTTGGCTGCCCCATGTGGTGTTGGTGTCGCCGTTCAGATACTCTATGAGATGAGCGACATCGGCGGGATTGTCTTCCATGTTGATGGCAAATGAAGGTTCCATGCCAAGAGAGCGGGCGAGAAGGACAAACTCAACGATACTGAAACCGTTGGTCTCATATCGGTACCATGAGCCCCTGTAAGGTTGCCGATGCTGTCGGTTGCCAAGCATGTGGCGTGTCATATATTCAGGCGAGTTTACCATAGAGCCGCCGTAGCGCAGGAAAGTGAGTCCTTCATTCTTGAGTTCACGGGCGATGTCTGCCCTGAAAGGCAGTCCGTGGAATTGTTTTTCAGGCATCATGCATACTTGGTCGACCCATACTTCAGACTCGCCGTTGATGGTGATGACAAATTGGGCGGCAGGGTCAGATTGCTTAGGATGCAGACTGAAACGGTATTCTTGCCACTCGTTGGCGATGCCTGTGACTGATGTCTGGCAATAGACCTTTGTACCTTCAGCATTTTGTATGCCGATGTTGACCTGTCTGGCGTTACCCTTGAGGAAAAGACTGCCGGAAAGCGTTTCGCCCTTCCTGATACAGATGCCCCATTTGTTGAGTGACATATTGCCTATGCCGCCCTCAGCGTTTCCGCTGTGGTGAATGTGTTGGGAGTAGTGACCGTTGAAAGCTGTCTGGTTGTCATGAAGGTATGTGCAGCCTGAGCCGACTGCGTTCCACATGCCGCTGACGCCATTGTCCTTGAAAACAAACGGAATGTCGGCGTGGTCAATGCGGAAATGCTTAAAGACGACGTCCGCCTTTTTGCAGAGAATGCCGGTTTTCCCTTCGGGCAGTTGGAGCGTGTCCTGAAAGGTATAGATGCCGGCACCGTTGAAAGTTACCGTGAACCGTTTGTCCTTGCACTGCACAGCCAGTGTGTTCCATTCGGCGGTCGGTTCAAACGGCAGAAAGATGTTGCAGACTTCCTTGACGGTGGTGCCGGAGTGTCTTCGGATGATAAGTCTCCTGCTCCATGCCGATGCGACAAAACTGTAGCCTGTAAAAAAGTCGGCAGTGATGTCTGTGACATGGGTCATCAGGCCAGCCTCTCCCGTCAGGCCGTCGTAGCGGAAAGACACTTCAGCAGTGCAGTTCTCTGCAACGGCGTTGTCGTAGATAAGCTTTGCGGCTTTTCCTGCATAGCTGTATAGATTGCCGTCGGCCTGGCGCCAGGGATCTCCGTAGGAATGAAAGTGACTGATGCCGTTGACGACAGGCGCTTCTTCAAGGCTCTCGCCGAAAATCTGTTGCGCATAGATGCCTCCATAGACTTCGTGGTTGACGTCTTCCATGCCAGAGCCGTAGAAGAGGGGATTGATGTGGGCAATGACTTTGTCAGGGCGGATGGTGACCTGATGGGTATGTGCTTGAAGGGACAGACCAAGGGCTGCAGAGAGAACAGCAAGGCAAATGTGCCGATGGGGGAGGTGGAGGGGTGTCATGATAGATTAATTTGGTAAAACTTCCAGTACATCTCCGGTAACCCGGAAATGTATGTCTTGATCTTTATAGTTCATGCCGTAGATACGCTCATCTTGATGCTGGTAATGCGGACGCGGATCGAGTTCTAAGATCTGGCGCAGATTCTCTAATTCGCTGTCATCAAACAGGGCATGGAATGTGTCAGGGAAGATGACTGTCAGTTTGTTCCATGTCACATTATCGGTAAAGCCGCCTCTGGCCTCGGGGTGGCAGTCGGTGAAAGCGAGGTAAGGTTTGATGTCCAGTATGGGCGTGCCGTCCATGAGGTCGGCTCCTTTGACATGGATGACAGGCCCTTGGGGTGTTTGCCAGTCAATCTGGGAAATCCGGACGGAAGACAGGCCGATGTTGTTGGGACGGAACGGCGAACGTGTTGCAAGTACGCCCATACGCTTGTTGCCGCCTAAGCGTGGCGGGCGGACGGTGGGAGTGGAAATGTTTTTATTTGCAGAAAACTCCCAGATGAGCCAGATGTAGTCAAAACCTTCAAGACCGCGGATGATGTCGGGATTGCGCCATTGAGGCGTAAAAATGATTTCACCGTCAAGTCCGGCAACCAGTCCGCTCTGGCGCGGGATGCCGAACTTGGAGGTGAAAGGAGAATGAAAATGTGCAATTGGAAGCATTATTTTGTGCTTGAATTGCAAATAAGCGGATGACTATTTATATAAGAACTTCATCTTATCAGGGAAGGTGTTGTAGTCGTATATCTGCACGTAATCTATACCGCCGAGACGGATGTGGCTGTCGCCGCCGCCGTCGTTAAAGTCATCGCCGACAAAGAGAACCTCATCTTTTGTAAAGCCATGTGCTTTGGCGTAGCGCATGAGAGCGTCAAACTTATTGTACTTCTTCTCGGCAAGGTCAAAAGAAGTCGTTCCGCCCACAAAGACGCTGAAGTCTTTGAAAATCTCCAATACCTCAGGATACATGGCCATGCGCTTCTTCTTGTCGGGGTCGAAGGTGAGCTTGTCGTTCTTGTCAGCATTGGTGCCCAGCAGGCCGAAGGTAATCATACCTGATTTATGGAACTCAACAGACTCGCCTTTATAGTCAGTGTAGCCATATTTCTCACGAAGTTTGTTGCACTGCTCCAAAACCCATTTCTTGTCAATCTTAACCGTATCTTCACGGACAATCTTGAACTGACCGTCAATGACCTTACTCTCCTGCATGCCGTAGTTGCCGACGATATCAATGGGATAGTCATTCATTTGATGATAAACGCGAGGGCAATTGCCGGCGGCAATCATCACAAGTTGATAACGCTTTTTAAGGCTGTCCAATGTGGCGATAGCCTCAGGGGTTATCTGAGTCTTGTGCTGGGTGATAGTCGCGTCAAGGTCGAAGGCGATGAGTTTCTTGGTTGATTGGAAAACATCTTTCTTTAATTCCGCATAGGTGCTGTCAATGCGTGTGCCGCATAATGCGTAACCGCGGGCAGTCTCGGCATCGACGTATGGGAACTCAGCGATAGTGTCTTGCGTGGAAACATTAACGGCAGTCTTTTTTCCACAACTCTGGATGCCTAATAAGGCCAAAAGGGTAATAGCGAATAGTAAATGTTTCATATCTGATATTATTTTATATTGTTTTTTTCTTTGAAATATTTGGCTTGAGTTGAGATAAGTTCTTTGTCGTCAAAGTAGTCTATACGCATGGCGTGGCGTACTTCCTTGATGGTTTCTTGGGCTACCTTGCGGGCTTCTTCCGTACCCCGACGCAGGATGTCGTAAACCCCTTCAATGTCCTGCTCATAGACTTTACGGCGCTGGCGCATTGGCTCCAGTCGGTCGTTGAGAATATTGAGCAAGAACTTCTTGCAAGTGCCGTCACCCAATCCGCCTCGAGTATAGTGGTCTTTCAGTTCTTGGAGATTCTTGTAGTCAGGCAAGAATTTCTCAAAGTCGCTATCAAGGCAGAATGCATCCAGGTATGTGAATACGGTATTGCCCTCAAGGTGTCCGGGTTGTTCGATGTGAATATGCTCAGGGTCAGTGTACATGGAGTTGACCTTAGTCTTGAGTTCCTTGGGCGAGTCGGAGAGGTAGATGCAGTTGCCCAGAGACTTGGACATCTTAGCCTTGCCGTCTGTTCCCGGCAGGCGCAAACAAGCTGAGTTCTCCGGGAGCAAGATATTTGGCTCGACCATAATTTCGCCATAGATGTTATTGAAGCGGCGCACGATTTCATTGGTCTGCTCCAACATTGGCTTTTGATCTTCGCCTACCGGTACGGTTGTGGCCTTAAACAGTGTGATGTCTGCCGCCTGAGAGATAGGGTAGCAGAAAAATCCGACAGGAATGTTGGCTTCAAAATTGCGTGCCTGTATCTCGGACTTCACGGTAGGATTGCGCTGTACGCGACTTACGGTGACGAGATTCATGTAGTAGAAAGTCAGTTCCGTAAGTTCGGGAATAGCGCTTTGAACGAAGATGTTGCATTTCTCCGGGTCTATGCCGGCTGCGAGATAGTCGAGCGTGACCTCAATCAGGTTCTGACGAATCTTCTCAGGATTATCGGCGTTGTCTGTCAATGCTTGCGCATCAGCAATCATGATGAAAATCTTATCGTATTCGCCGGAATTCTGCAATTCCACTCTTCGGCGCAGGGAACCAACATAGTGACCGATGTGTAGCTTACCTGTCGGCCGGTCGCCGGTTAAAATTATTTTACTCATTTGTTGTGTTAGGTTGTTCCAGTTGATTAATATATTTTTCGACTTCAGCTTCTCCGTTAGCTGGCGCATTCCACATCATGGCGATGACGATTGTGCCGATAACGCCAAACACGATAGCTACAATAAATACCAGATTCCATCCGCCTTGAGAGTCTGCCAAATGGCCGAACAACGGACCGGAGATAGCGGTACTGATATAGCCGAAGATGCCAAGGATGCCTCCTGCGGTGCCCGTGGCATACTTGCTGGCTTGCTGTGACGAACTTACACCAAGCAGAGCCTGAGGACCATAAACGAAGAAAGAACTCAGGATGATAAAGAGGATGGAAAGTGTAAGATTGGTACTTTGCCAGAACAGGAAGAAACTGATGGTTACGCCCAGACAGCAGAAGAAACAGGTCTTGTGACTGCAGCTCTTGAATACTTTGTCTGTCACCCAGCCGGCGACGAGCATACCGAGTATGCCGCCGACCAGTTCGGACGCACCGACAACGGATCCTGCCGTTGAGATGTCCATACCCTTGTATTGAGTCAGGATAGAAGAGCCCCAATCCAAAATGGTGAAACGGATGATGTAGATGCAAAAGTTGGTGACAGCAAGAATCCAGATGTACTTATTCTTGAAGACCATTTTGTTGACGACCTTCTTGAAATTCTCGCCACTGAGTTTGTGTTCTTTCTTGATTTCTGTAACGTTGCCCTCAGCTTCGTCAAGTTCCACAGCCGTGGGAAGTCCCACGCTTGAGGGTTTGTCTTTCAGACCGAAAAAGATGATGGGAACGCCGGCTAATGCTATGGCGGCAGGGATGGCGAAACACAGGTTCCATGCCGAGTAGCTGTATTTCTGGAGTATGAAACCGCATAGTATTGCGACTACGCCAGCACCGACGGAGTGGGAAACATTCCATATGGATTGCTTTGTCGCCAGTTGCGAGGGCTTAATCCAGTGTACCATTAAGCTGACGCAAGGCGGCACTCCCATTCCCTGCAAATAGCCGTTGAGGACCCATAAAGAGCCGATGAGGTACACAAGACCCATCGTGGCCTTGCCCTCGGTGTCCAAAAGATTCATGAAACCATTCATCTGAGGACTGAAACATATGACGAGGTTGACGATGGCGGAAAGCAATAGGCCCGTTGCCATGATGAGCTTCTTGCTGTAGCGGTCTACGAGTATGCCGTTGACAAAACGGCTGAAACCATAGATGATGCCGTTAAGCATAAGGAATGTACCCAGCTGGACCTTGCTAAGTCCTAATTCCTGCTCCATGGCAGGAATAGCGATGCTGAAGTTTTTGCGTACAAAGTAATAGAGTATGTAGCCGATGATGAGTACAATGATTGTACGCCATTCCCAGTATGCGTATTTCTTCTTAATATTAGTATCCATTGCTTCTGTTGGGAGATGCTGTTCTGAAAATTATTTGATGTTGTTAAAACAGAAGTCGTCCCATGGCAATTCTGCATCCTTGTTGTTGTCCATAACTTCGGCGATATGTACCAGCAGCGGAAAGTCTTTGATGTTAACTTGTCCCAATTCTGCTTTCTTGAATATTGCCTTGAAGACGCGGCGGCTTACCACGGTACTCTCCAAGGTTACGCCTGCCAATATCTTGATGGCCTCGTCATACGACTTGCCTTCACCGAGCAGGACGCCGAGTTTGCGCGTGCGTCCGCCGTAAACCGTAACGTAGAGATCGCCTATGCCGAGAATGGCACTGTCGCTCTGCGCACCTTGTATCTCCAGCAGTTTCATCATTTCCTTCGATGCCTCATAGAATGCTCCGGCTTGTGAGTTGTAGTGCAAACCTGCATCTGCCCCATGGTTGCGTGTTACGAGGCCGATTGTCATGGCTACGCCGAGCGCATAGGCATTTTTCAGTGCGACGGCACTCTCCAGACCGATAACGTCATTCGTCAGGGAGATGTGGTAATAGCTTGTCTTGAGGGTATCTCTCATCATCTGGATGGTTGCAGTGTCTTCACCGCAGAAAGCCACTTCGGTGTGGTCATGAAAAACCAGCTCATACGATGTGCAAGGTCCGCCTACGGCATTGATTTTTCTGTCGATGCCTTTCTTCAGCAGTTCTCTGCGCCAGTAGTCAGGATATGAAATCAGTGTCCCGTCTTCAAGGTTGATAAGGCCTTTGGTGATGGACAATACCGGCATGGCAGGGTCGAGATAGGTCAGAACTTCATTCAGGAACCAGTCAACGCCGAAAGAGGATACTCCGCCGATGACGAAGTCTGCACCCTTTACTGCTTCTTTCCATTCTTCAAACTGATGATAGCTGATGTCGCCTTTGGGGAACGGATAATCGAATTTGAGATGTTTGCCGCTTTTTTTACATTCTTCAATTATATCGCGGTCAAGAGGTGTTCCTACCAGACGGACTGTATGGCCGTTCTCAACTGCCGGGAATGCCATGGCTGAACCCATCATGCCGGCACCGATGATTGTTATTGTCTTTTTCATGATTGTATGTCTTGTGTGATTTAACAGATTCGTTTTTTAATACCTGGTTGTTGTTTATTTCATGTCAAAATTAACGATGATAGGCAAGTGGTCAGAGGGATGCCAGAAGTTGCCGAGATTCTGAGCGTTGCGCACGGGTGTCGTGTATTGGTCCCAGATGATGCTGGCATTCTTCACTCTGTCGTAAAGTGCTTTTGTGGCATAGACAAAGTCAATGCGCCTGCCGTTCCATACAGACGACGGGATAAATATTCCGTTGTTTTTCTGCTTGACGACATCTATATACGGTGAATGTTCTATTATGAATTTGTGTGTCAGGAATCTTGTGTCGTCTTTAGGGAAGTTATAGACGGAGTTGTCCACGGGTGACGGGGCGTTGAAGTCGCCCATCATCATCCACAGCTGCTGGTTCGCCCCAGGCACTTGACCGATGGTGTGATTGATGATGTATTCCATTTCCGTGCGGCGGAAGTGGTCGCCTTCATGTGCTGCTATACTGCGCGGACGGTCTTCTTTGCTTACGCCATACCCATAGGCTTGCGGCCATGTGTGGACGGTTACGATATTGACGGTCTTGCCGTTGACTTCTATGGTTGCCCATCCTCCGCCGTGGCATACCAGGGTGTCGCTTTGCGAACCGAGCAGTCGGGCAACATTGTGGATGGGATATTTTGATGTGATGACTTGCGGGTAGTTGTCATGGTGGCCGCCAAGGTAGGTGTATTTATGTCCGTAGCGTCGGGCCAGTTTGTCCCAGTTGGCTACCAGGTATTGGTCTTTCTTGTCAAGTTTTTTGTCTGAGTTGGTCACCCAGATACTTTGTGCTTCGCACCATACACATACGTCAGGCTTCTGCGCCTTGACCCATGCCACAAAACGTGTGTAGTTGTCAGGCTGTCCGTCCCACATACCGTTTTGTATGTTCCAATACAATAGTCTGAGATTGTTCTTGTCTCCTTTAGCTTGTATGCTGACAGGTGCCAGTAAGAGCAGCATCAGCACGATACGCAATGTCTTTACGGTCAATTTCATAAGTGTATTTGTCTTTAATGTTAATTCGCAAGTTGTTTAAGGAAATTAATGTTTTCCTTATTTATATTGCAAATATACTGATTTTTTGTTTTTCAATGAAAAGTATTGTGTACTTTTGTTATGAGAAATAAAACATAAGCGGTGTTAATACGTGATTTGTTGTCGGCAGAAATCTGTGATAGTGTAAAGCGGGAAAACGGTTTTCGCGCTGTCCGTTATTTTTTTGCGATATCTCTGATGCTGGTCCACATAGCCACAGCGATGGATATACCGCAGTTTATGCCGTTTACGGGCGCATTGTGCGTTAAGGTCTTTTTTATTATCACTGGTTTTCTTGTGCTGTTCAGCTATTACCGCTCTGCCGACATGAAGGTCTATGCCCGCAAACGTGTTAAAAGGGTACTGCCTGCCTATCAGACTGTTGTCGTGGCGTGTTTTGTGTTGGGTGTCTTTGAGAGCAACTTGTCTTTCGGGGCTTATTTCACGTCATTTGCCGCATGGAAGTATCTCGTGAGCAATGCGCTGTTTCTTAATTTTCTTGAACCGTGTCTGCCCGGCGTCTTTGAGTCAAATCCTTTACAGGCTGTCAACGGATCTCTGTGGTTTATGAAGATAGAGGTGATTTTTTATATCTGTGTCCCTCTGTTCGTCTGTCTCCTTTGCCGTTTTCGCAAGTGGGTCGTATTGCTGTGCGTATTTGCCTTGTCGGTTGCCTATAATGTTTTCTTCTCGCAGTTATATGCGCAGACGGGCGACGAGATATACCGCCTTCTGCAGCGCCAGTTTCTGGGGCAGCTGATTTATTTCTTTGCCGGAGCGGCGTTGCTGTTGTATTTTGATGTCTTCCGCCGGCACGTCAAGTGGTTGTTTCCTCTTGGCGTAGTGGTTTATGCGCTCTCATGCACAGGCGGATGGCTCCATTATGCCGAGCCGATAGGCTTGACCGTCGTCATCGTGACGGTGGCTTATTATGCGCGGTTCTTGAATGTCGTCAACAGGATACCGGACATCACTTACGGTCTGTATTTGTATCATTTCCCTATTGCGCAGACCGTCATAGCCCACCGCGTGCATGAGTATAGCGTGCCGTTGGCTTTCGTCTTGATTTTTGCCGTGACGATTTTAGTGGCGTGTCTGTCCCGCCGTTACGTGGAGCGTTAGGGCCACGTCAGTTTGAAGGTGTTTCTCCGGTAGGTGATGAGTAGGTGCATGCCTTTGGTACCGTCAGGGAGCGTTCCTTCCCAGAAGTCTATGCCTTCGGGTTCGTCAAAGTAGTCTGAGATGTCAACGATTTTCTCTACCTTGAATGTTTTGAGATCAAAGATAACCATGCGCCGCAATCCTTCCCAGTTAAAGCTTTTTGTGGTTTTGTTCCCGGCGATGATATACATCTTCCCCTTGTAGATTTCTTTATCCTGTGTACCCCTTATCATCGGTATTTCTGTGCGGCGCAGGATGTCTTTTTCCGTGAAGGTGACGTCGCCGTCAGTCAGTTTGGGCAGGTTGAATTCCATCATGATGATGGAACGGGATATGAGGTCGTTTTCCTTGCGGTTGTTTTTGTAGACGTGCAGATAGAGTTTCTTGTTTTCGGTATCTACGATCCAGTCTGCGTAGCCTCCTCCTGCAATCTGCTCCGGGATGTTGAAGGAGAATGTCTGCACAAGTTCCGTGTGCCACTGGCGGTTGGCTTTGTTGTATCCTATGCGCTCAATGAAGCAGCGGCGTTTTCCTGACCATTCCGTGGTATACAGGTAGTTTTTGTTTTTCACTCTCATGAGGTTTGCCACGTTGCAGTGGGGTTTGTAAATCGCCGACGCCAGGTCAAATACTACGGAGTCGCGGGTGGAAAAGAGCGGGTAGGCTTTGGCGTGGCCGTTGTTGCTGAGGCAGACCATGTGTCCGTCGCATATGAATGATGCCTGTTTGCAGATGGGCCCGAATATATACTGGAAGTCAGTGGCTTTCACGATGGGTGCAGGGTCTTCTTCTGCGTGTACGCTGGTGAAGCATAGCAGTCCTGCTATGGCGGAAAGGAGTTTGAAGGATAGTTTGATGCGGTGTGTCTTGTGTATCATGATTGTTTTTTTTGGATTTTTCTTTTGTGTAATGTTACCGGCGTATTTGCCCGTGTCCTTTTATCAGCCATTTGTATGTTGTCATCTCTTCCAGTGCCATCGGTCCGCGCGGACCGAGCTTCTGTGTGCTGATGCCTATCTCTGCACCGAGTCCGAATTGTGCGCCGTCGGTGAAGCTGGTCGGCGCATTGACATATACGCAGGCGGCGTCAACCGCTGACTGGAACGTGTCGGCATTGGCCTGGTTTTCTGTGATGATGCTCTCGCTGTGCCCTGAACCATATTTTCTGATGTGCTCAATGGCTTCTTCCAGTGTGCTGACAGTGCGCACGGCCATGACGTAGTCCATAAATTCCGTACCGTAACTTTCTGCCGTTGCGTGTCGGAGCAGTTCGTCGGGGTAGTTGCCGCAGAGCGCGCCGTAGGCGTCGTCGTCGGCATATATCTTGACGTGGCTGTCTTTGAGCATGGCGCATAGTCCGGGCAGGTCCTGAAGGCGTTTTTTATGGATGATGAGGCAGTCCAGCGCATTGCATACGCTCACCCGTCTCGTCTTGGCATTGTTGATGACCGGAGCACCGATGCCCGTGTCGCCGTATTCGTCAAAATACAAGTTGACGACCCCTGCGCCGGTCTCGATGACGGGTACTTTGGCGTTGTCGCGCACGAAGTTGATGAGTTTTTTGCCTCCGCGCGGGATGCACACGTCAATGTAGCCCACGGCGTTGAGCATCTCCGCTGTCGCCTCGTGTGTGGCGGGCAGCAGTTCAGCCACGGCGGTGTCGATGCCGTAGTCGCTGAGTATGTCGTGAATGAGTCTTATGGCTGTGCGGTTGGTGCTGTCGGCGTCTTTGCCGCCTTTCAGTACACAGGCGTTGCCGCTTTTCAGACAGAGCGAGAAGACGTCAAAGGTGACGTTGGGCCGTGCCTCATAGATGATGCCTATGACACCAAAGGGCACACTCACTCTTTTCAGTTCAAGTCCGTTCTCCAGTATAGTGTGCTTGAGTATCCTTCCTAACGGTGAGGGCAGGGTGCTGACATGGCGCATGTCGTCGGCGATGTCTTGCAGACGCTTGGGCGTGAGTTGCAGGCGGTCATACAGCGGATTGCTGATGTCCATGCGTCCTAGGTCGTCGGCGTTGGCGCTGAGGATGTCGTCCTGATGTGCGATGACGGCGTCAGCGAGCGATCGGAGGACGTTGTTCTTGGTCTCGTCGCTGATTCGGGCGAGCGTTACGCTGGCGCTCTTGACTTTTGCGAAGGTTTCTGTCAGCATAGTCTATTCGTTTTCCATGTACATGTAGTCGTAGTGTACAAGCGGTTTGATATTGTGCTCTCCAAGGTGTCTCTGTGCTTCTTCGGCAGAGTAGCTGCTGCGCCCCAGGGCTATTTTCCTGCCGTTTTCGTCAAAGATGTTTACAATGTCGCCTTCCTCAAAACTGCCTTCCACTTTTGTCACGCCCACAAGCAGCAGGCTCGTTGCCTCTTTCCCCGTCAGGGCTTTTGCGGCTTTTTCGTTGATGGTGACGATGCCTTTGGCAAAACTGGAGCTGTGGGCAAGCCATTTCTTGACGGGCGATACGTTGTCGGTGTTGGGCAGGAATGTTGTGTGGACTGTCTTGTCGGGGTTTTTCACCAGTTCCACGAGGATGTTGTCCTGCTTGCCGTTGGCGATGATGACCTTGATGCCCTCATCGGCTATCTTGCTCGCGATGGCACATTTGGTTATCATGCCGCCTCTGCCCATGGTGCTCTTTCCCTGCTTGATGTAGCGGCTGATGTCTTCGCCGCTGCTTACGGTCGGGATGACTTTGTTGTCATTGTTATATACGCCGTCCACGTTGCTCAGTATGACCAGCGTGGTGGCTTGCATCATCGAGGCTATCAGCCCTGACAGCTCGTCGTTGTCGGTAAACATCAGTTCGGTGATGCTGACGGTGTCGTTTTCGTTGACGATGGGCAGGACGCCGTTTTGCAGCATGACTTCCATGCAGGAGCGTTGGTTGAGGTATTCCTGCCGTGTGGCAAAACTTTCTTTCATCGTCAGTATTTGTCCCACGTGTATTTTGTGTTCCCTGAACAGGTCGTAGTATATACTGATGAGCTTGGCCTGCCCCACGGCGGAGTAGAGCTGACGCTGTTCCACGCTGCCCAGCGCCTTGCCGGCTTTCACGAGGCTCCGTCCGCTGGCCACCGAACCGCTGGATACGAGTATAATCTCGTAGCCGTGCTGTCTGAGCCACGCTATCTGGTCCACGAGCGAGGACATCCTGGTGACATCCAGCTTACCGTCGGAGCGCGTCAGGACATTGCTGCCTACTTTGACAACAATGGTTTGCGTGTCCTTCTTGGGTAGTGCCATGATGTGTTATTGTTTGTGCATGTCTTTGTTCCTGATTTCCACACGGCGTATTTTGCCGCTGATGGTCTTCGGCAATTCATCTACAAATTCAATGATGCGCGGATATTTGTAAGGTGCCGTTGTCTTTTTGACATGTTCCTGCAGTTCTTTCACGAGCGCCTCACCGGCTTTTGCCTTCCAGTCTTTGTGGAGGACGATGGTTGCTTTGACGACCATGCCACGATATTCGTCGGGCACGCCCGTGATGGCACATTCTACGACGCTCGGGTGGGTCATCAGGGCATTCTCCACCTCAAAGGGGCCGATGCGGTAGCCGCTGCTCTTGATGACGTCGTCGGTGCGGCCCACAAACCAGTAGTAGCCGTCGCTGTCGCGGTATGCCACGTCGCCGGTGTGGTAGTAGCCGTCGTGCCATACCTTATGTGTCAGTTCCTCATCGTTGTAGTAGCCGGTAAACAGCCCCAGGGGTTTCCCCTCGGCAATGTTGATGACGATTTCACCGTTCTCGTTGTCGCCACACGGTGTTCCGTCCTGTTTCAGCAGGTCAATCTTGTATTGGGCGTTGGGTATGCCCATACTGCCCGGCTTGGGCGTCGTCCACGGGAACGTGCCTACAATCATTGTCGTCTCCGACTGTCCGAAGCCTTCGTGCAGGCGTATGCCTGTGGCATCGTGGAATCTGTCCGAGACAGAGGGGTTCAGGGCTTCTCCTGCCGTGGTGCACCATTCCAGTGAAGACAGATCGTATTTTGTCAGATCCTCGTGGATGAGAAACCTGTACACTGTCGGCGGTGCGCAGAAGGAGGTTATCTTGAATTTCTGTATGGTCTCCAGCATACGCTCGGCATTGAAGCGCTCCTGGTCGAATACAAAGACCGTCGCTCCGGCAAACCACTGTCCGTAGAGTTTCCCCCATGCCGCTTTTGCCCAGCCGGTATCTGCCACGGTCAGGTGTATGCTCCCTTTGTGCAGGTTGTGCCAGAATGTGCCGGTCGTGAGGTGGCCTATGGGGTAGGTGAAGTTGTGTGCCGCCATTTTCGGCTCTCCGTTGGTACCGCTGGTGAAGTATATCATCATGATGTCTTCGTTCCTGTTGACGTTGTCGGGACGCCTGAACGCAGGTGCCAGGTCTCTCTCCTTGTGCCAGTCGTGGAAGGCCTCCGGCACTTTGGGACCTACGCTGATGAGCACTTTGACGGTCGGACTCTGCGGCATGGCACTCTCTATCTGTGTGAGTACATAGTCGTCGCCGGCGCAGACGATGGCCTTGATGCCCGCCTTGTTGTTGCGGTATATGATGTCCTGCGTGGTCAGCATGTGCGTCGCCGGTATGGCTATGGCGCCTATTTTGTGAAGTGCCAGCACGGCAAACCAGAATTCGTAGTGCCTCTTGAGGATGAGCATGACCATGTCGCCCTTGCCTATGCCGAGGCTCTGGAAGTAGCTGGCTGTCTTGTCGGTCTCCTCCTTGAGCTGCCTGAAGGTGAACGTCTTTGTCCCGTTGTTCTCTTTGGTCCAGAGCAGGGCAATGCCTTCGGGCCACTCTTCCGCCCATTTGTCCATGACGTCGTAGGCAAAGTTGAAGTTGTCGGGAACTATGAATTGCAGATGCTTCTTGTAGTCTTCGTTATCTTTGAATGTTGTTTGTTTTAAAAAACGCTCAATCATATAATTGTGTATGTGTTGTGTCATTTTCCCATGCCTGCCTTGAGTCCGCGTATTACGGCGGAGGTGAAACCGGCATGTTCCATTTCGTTCAGTCCTTTTATAGTCACGCCGCC
>CACXEH010000019.1 GCA_902766625.1 uncultured Bacteroidales bacterium
GGGTAGTTTCCAGAGCGGCCAAATGGGGCAGACTGTAAATCTGCTGGTTTTCACCTTCGGTGGTTCGAATCCATCACTACCCACACAAAGAAGAGACTGAAATAATTTTCAGTCTCTTCTTTGTATTTTCTGACCTTGCCTAATAGTAATAATGATACGAACAGAAAGACAAAACAGATCCGCTACTGACGATAATCATCAGTGATCTGCGAAAATATCCTATTCATCTTCTCTTTTATCAACTCTGTACAAAGATTGCCAATACTGCCCTCGTGAGTGTGATGAACAGTCTTGGTTGGCTTATACATCCCACGCTGCACTTCCATTCCGACCTTTTTATATGCATCACGGAAAGGAACACCCTCAAGGACTAAACGATTGACATCCTCAACGGTAAAGAGATAGTCGTATTTGGAATCTTCAAGAATATGCTCATTAACCTGGATCTGTCCTATCATGAAGGTTGCCATATCCAAACATTCTTTCAATTCCGTAGTTGCAGGGAAAATAATGTCTTTTAATAATTGCAAATCCCGCTGGTAACCCAACGGCAAATTTGTCGTGAGCAAAGAAATCTCATTAGGAACCGACTGAAGACGATTACACTTGCCCCTAATTATCTCAAATACATCCGGATTTTTCTTATGTGGCATAATGCTGGAGCCCGTCGTAAGAGAGTCAGGAAGACTTATGAAACCATAATTCTGACACATGAACAAACATGCATCCATAGCGAATTTACCTAAAGTGGATGCTACCGATGCCATTGCATAAGCCGCTGCACGCTCAGTCTTTCCACGCGACATCTGCGCTGCGACAACATTATAGTTTAGTGTCTCAAAATGCAGAAGCCGAGTTGTCATCGTCCTATTAAGCGGAAAAGAAGAACCATAGCCGGCAGCTGATCCTAACGGATTTTGGTTGGCGACATTATATGCGGCAACAATCATCTGCATATCATCAACTAAAGTCTCTGCATAAGCACCAAACCAAAGTCCGAAGGATGAAGGCATCGCAATCTGCATATGAGTGTAACCCGGCATGAGTACAGACTTGTAGCGCTCGCTGACTTGTTGGAACACATCAAACAAAGCCTTTACCTTTGTTGCAATCATACAAAGTTCGTCACGCATGAAAAGTTTGAGGTCAACCAACACTTGGTCATTACGGGAACGGCCTGAATGTATCTTTTTACCTACAGATCCTAATTTCTCTGTCAGTAAAAATTCAACTTGCGAATGAACATCTTCTATACCGTCATCAATACAGAAAGTCCCGTTTTCTACTGACTCAAGAATCTCGTGAAGTCCTTGAAGCAAAACGTCAAGTTCCTCTTTTGTTAACAAACCGATACTCTCAAGCATCTGTATGTGCGCCATAGAGCCTTGAATGTCATATTTTGCCAAACGCAAGTCCAACTCACGGTCATTACCTACTGTAAAATAGTCCACACGACTGTTTTCCTCGTAGCCTTTATCCCATAGTTTCTTCATATTATCTCAGACAATGTTTTAATATATTTGTTATAAAATTCGACACCTTCCGCAATCTCAGACTCCAAGACGAACTCGTCTGCAGAATGAGAACGGCATGACTGCCCTACCCCTAATTTCAAAGAAGGGAAAGGCATCAGGGCCATATCGGATGTGGTTGGTGAGACGTAGGTGATTTTCCCATTACTTAACGCGGCCTGTACCAATGGATGCTGCTCTGAAATAGAAGAAGCTCTAATCCTTGTAGAGCGTGGAACGACATCAGATTTCATTACTGCTTGCAACATGGCAACAACCTCTTCATTGGTGTAAGCATCCGTCGTGCGTATATCAACTACAAAATGACACACGTCCGGAATAATGTTATGCTGAGTACCGGCTTCAATCATCGTAACTGTCATCTTGATATCGCCTAATAATGGAGAGACTTTGTCAAAATGATAATGCCTTAATAAATCGATATCTTCAACAGCTTTATATAATGCATTAACTCCCTCTTCACGCGCAGCATGTCCCTGTACACCATGTGCATAACAATCCAGAACAACCAAGCCACGCTCTCCGACAGCGGCTTCCAATCCTGTCGGTTCACCCACAAGCGCCATGTCAATTCTAATATCATTCTCTTGGAAATAAGGCACCATCAGCCTCATGCCATGCTCGCCCATGACCTCTTCTTCTGCTCCAATCAGAAGCAGGAGATTAAACGGCAGCACTGCTTCATAATAATTACAGAATGTAACAATTAAAGACACCACCGACGCTCCTGCATCATTACTGCCAAGACCATATAGTTTACCATCCTGATGCAACGCACTGAAAGGATCATTCGTGTATGCAGAAGAGGGCTTAACTGTATCATGATGAGAATTGAGCAACAATGTCGGCTTGTCAGGATTAAATATTTTAGATTTAGCCCAAACATTATTATAATGTCTCTGAACATCTATACCTTGTGTTTGCAAAAAGGTAAAGATTAAGTCTGCTGTCTTATCCTCCGAACGGCTGACAGAGGGTATGGCAATCATCTGTTCCAAAAGTTTTATGGCATCTTGAGTTGTCAGCATATCATTGAATGGTCGTACCAATATCCCGGTTAAGATTATCCGCTTTCTTAATAATAACTTTCCTCACACCTTGTCTGACTGCAGCAAAAGCATTGTCTATCTTTGGAATCATTCCCTTGTTGATTACCCCTTGCTGCTTTAATGCATCATAAGTGTCAGCATCAACATGTGATATTAAGGATGCCATATCTGATGTATCACGCATCACGCCCGGCAACTCCATACAAAAAGTCAAATCGACTTCTCCTACACGGGTTAAAGCAATAGCAATGGCAGAGGTGACACTATCAGCATTACTATTCAAAATATCCCCTGCCCTGTCATGAGTCAAGGCACAAAACACTGGTGTTATTCCTTTTTGCAAAAGATTTTGTATAAACATCACATCTATCTGTTCCGCATCAATATCACCTACATATCCGAAATCTATCGGAACAGGAGAACGTCGTACAGCAGGAATTACATTACCATCAGCACCACAAAGACCGATAGAATTGCAATGTTCACGCTGTAATTTGGCAACGATATTCTTGTTGACCAGACCAGCATAAACCATTGTTACGATGTCCAGTGTTTCTTTATCAGTAACACGGCGCCCGTCTATCATGTGTGTCTCTATGCCCAATTTCTTGCTCATAGCTGTAGCAAGTTTACCTCCACCATGAACAAGAACCTTCGGAGACGGCAGTTGAGCAAATTCCTTAATGAATGATTCAAGCGCGTCTGCGCTGTCAATCACATTTCCACCAATCTTTACGACGTTTATTGTCATTGCATTTCTTCCAGAAAACGTTTAATCACCACTTCTGCAGATATTTCCCTGTTAGCCGCTTCTGGTATAACCAATGAGCGCGGACCTTCTATTACATCATCTGTTACAATCATATTACGACGTACTGGCAGACAATGCATGAAGTGAGCATTGTTTGTTACTGCCATCTGACGCTTTCCGACTGTCCAATCAAGATAATCATGATAGTCACCCAAGACCTTTCCGTAATTTTCCGGACAAGACACTCCCGGACAACTCCAATTCTTAGCATAAACAAAATCTGCACCTTCCATTGCCTTCATTTGGTCATACTCTATCCTTGCATCACCAACAAACCTCGAATCAAGTTCGTAACCGGCAGGATGTGTAATGACAAACTCTACATCTGCTGCATTCATCCATTGTGCAAAACTATTAGGTACAGCTTGCGGAAGGGCTTTGGGATGAGGCGCCCACGTCATAACAACTTTGGGGCGATTAACCTCTTTATATTCTTCTATGGTAATCAAGTCGGCAAAACTCTGCAACGGGTGTACCGTCGCACTCTCCATAAAGAAAACCGGTTTGCCGCTATATTTAACAAATTGCTGAAGTATCACTTCATTGTAATCGTCTTCCCTACTTTCGAAGCGGGCAAACGAGCGCACACCAATAAGGTCACAGTAAGAACCCATAACTGGTATCGCCTCCAGAAGGTGTTCGCTCTTGTCTCCATCCATAACCACACCTCGCTCAGTCTCCAATTTCCATGCACCGGCATTAACATCAAGAACAATAACATTCATGCCCAGGTTCATTGCTGCTTTCTGAGTGCTAAGACGGGTACGCAGACTGTTGTTGAAGAATACCATCAACAGCGTTTTATTCTTTCCCAGATGTTGGAAGGCAAAGCGGTCTCGCTTTACGTCAAAAGCCTCTTTCAGTGCAACATTGAGGTCACCAATATCTTGAACATTCTGAAATACTTTCATGCTAAAACCTTTTTAAGTTTTTCAACAAATTGTCCTGCTTCATCCACTGTCAAGCACAACGGAGGCAAGACTCTCAATACGTTAGTACCGCTGCAACCGGTAAAGCAATGTTCTTCAAAAAGCAGACGCCGACGTATTTCTTTGTAGGGACAATCCAATTCTATGCCTATCATCAAGCCGCATCCGCGCACTTCTACGACATGAGACAAATTTGCTGTCTTTAAAGCATTCATCAGCCAATTACCGACTTTAGCAGCATTGTCAACTAACTTTTCGTTCTCCATAACGTCCAAAACCGCTATGGCTGCGGTGCATGCCAAATGATTACCACCGAAGGTCGTGCCCAATCGGCCATAAACAGCCTCAAATTTCGGAGAAATAAGTACCGCCGCCATCGGGAAACCATTACCAATACCTTTGGCGACAGTAACGATATCTGCTTTAACGCCAGCATACTGATGTGCAAAGAATTTGCCCGAACGTCCGTAACCGCACTGTATCTCGTCACATATCAGAACAGTACCTGTCTCATCACATATCCGGCGCAATCCTTGGATAAATTCAGGAGTAACCAGTCTGATTCCCCCTACACCTTGAATGTATTCTACTATGCAACACGCCACATCACCTTTGCGCAACTCTCTTTCCCATGCGTCAAGGTCATTGATAGGCAGAAATGTCACATGGTTATTATTATTGACAGGAGCAATAATCTTGGGATTGTGTGTCGCCTCCACAGCAAGGCTCGTACGACCGTGAAATGCCTTTTCAACAGCCAGTATACGTTTCCTGCCTGTATGGAAGCTCGCCAGTTTCATAGCGTTTTCATTGGCTTCAGCGCCCGAATTGATTAGGAACAGGCTATAATCATCATATCCACATTGTCTACCCAAGCGATGCGCCAATTCCACTTGCAGTTTGTTAACCACGCTGTTACTGTAAAAACCGAGCTTATTCAGCTGTTCCGTCATCATCTTGACGTAATGCGGATGGCAGTGCCCGATACTGATTACAGCATGACCGCCATAGAGATCAAGGTATTCTATGCCTTCCTCATCCCAGACGCGACAGCCTTTTCCCTTTACAATATTTATTGGAAATAACGGATATACATCAAATAATTCCATTTATCTTATCTTTTGCATCATTAAAACGCCGAAGCCTTCAGGAGCAGTCCCGATGTTTCAGGAAGCCCAAACATTATATTCATATTCTGCACGGCTTGTCCCACAGCACCTTTCAGCAGATTGTCTATACACGAAATCATCAGCAACTGGTCTTCATATTTTTCCACATACACAACAGCTTTGTTTGTATTCACAACCTGTTTCATGTCGGGAGATTTTGCAGACACAAATGTAAATGCTGCATCTTTATAAAATGCGGCATAGTATTCCTGCACTTTTTCTATCGGACTGTCGCAATGTGCATACGCCGTTACAAATATACCTCTTGCGAAGCATCCGCGTTGAGGAACGAACAGCACACGCCCGTTATATTCAGGACGCAACTCCCCAATAGTCTGGTTTATCTCATATAAATGCTGGTGCGTGAATGTCTTGTAAACGGAAATATTGTCATTACGCCAACTGAAGTGTGTAGTCGCTCCGAGCTTCTGTCCGGCCCCTGTACTTCCTGTTATACCATTCACATGGATATCTCCGTCTATGAGGTTATGCTTCAAGGCCGGCAATAACGCCAGTTGAATACATGTCGCAAAACAGCCAGGATTCGCCAGATGCTGACAATGCTTTATATCCTCACGATGAATTTCGGGCAAACCATAAACGAAATCATGACCACCGCTAATGCGGAAATCCTGAGCCAAATCGATTATCTTCACATCAGCCGGAACAGTGTGCTCCTTCAGGAAAGCCTCGCTCTTACCGTGGCCGAAACAGAGAAATATAACGTCAACCTTATCAAAAGGCATCTCGTCCGTAAACTTCAATTCTGTCTCGCCGATTAAGCCCTCATGAACATCGCTGACACGATTGCCGGCATTGCTTTCACTGTTAGCAAAAATGATTTCAGCCTGAGGATGATTCAGCAGAAGTCTTATCAACTCTCCACCAGTATAACCTGCCGCACCTAATATACCAACTTTTACCATAAAAACAGTTTTCAAATACAGGTGTCATCCTTAGGCATAATCAGCCAAAGTACAACATAAACAATACCACCGCAGAAGATTGTTGTCACTGTCAACACAATCCATACCATACGCAATACATCAGCACTCCAGCCGAAATATTCCGCGATGCCGCCACATATGCCGGCTATCCACTTATTACTGGTTGAACGCAATAATTTCTTCTCCATTATCTTTCCTCATCTGGATGAATACCGTAATAAACACGCAACGGGGTGCTCAACACCTTGATAAAGCCCTTAGCCTCCTCTGACGTCCATCCGTGCTGCATCTCACCATACTCACCCAACTTACTCTTTGTCAAATCGTCGTCACTATCCACACCCACGGTCTGGAAGCCATAAGGACGAAGCTCCAATATCGCCGTACCATTGACATTACGCTGTGAACTCGTCAACATTGCTTCCATATCTGGCATAACGGGCTCCAGATACTGGCTCTCGTGTAAGAATGCACCATACCAGTTGGCTATCTGGTCTTTCCAGTATTGCTGCCATTTGCTCAGCGTACTCTTCTCCAACAAACGGTGAGCTTCTATTATCAGTTTGGGAGCAGCGGCCTCAAAAGCCACACGTCCCTTTATACCAATTATAGTGTCGCCGACATTACAGTCACGACCGATGGCGTAGGCGGCACCTATTTCCTCTATCTTCTGGATAGCCTTGATTTTATCGTCAAACTTCTCACCATTGACAGCGGCAATCTCACCTTTCCTGAATTCTATCTTCAATAATGACGGCTCCTGCCTGGTGACATGCTTGAGGTAAGCCTCTTCGGGCAAGCCCTGCGTCGGGTCAAGAATCTCGCCACCACATATACTCGTTCCCCAGATACCAACATTGTATGAATATTTCAATTTGGCAAAATCAGCCTTAAAACCATGAGCGTTGAGAAAATCCACTTCCTCTTTACGACTCAGTGCTTTGTCGCGAGTCAGCGTAATGATTTCAACACCAGGTGCCATAACCAGGAATGTCATGTCGAAACGTATCTGGTCGTTGCCTGCGCCTGTACTTCCGTGAGCAATGGCATCAGCACCAACTTGCTTGGCATACCTCGCTATAGCTATAGCCTGAAATATACGTTCGGAAGAAACTGAGATGGGGTAACAATTATTACGCAACACATTTCCGAAAATCATATATTTCAAACTCTTTTCGTAATATTCCTGAGTGACATCCAAGGTCACATATCCTTTAGCGCCGAGCTTATAGGCGTTCTCCTCGTTCTTTTTGAGCTGTTCGGGAGAGAAACCGCCTGTATTTGCACAGGCGGCATACACTTCATACCCCTTTTCTTTGGCCAGATACATCACAGTATACGACGTATCCAAACCTCCGCTGTAGGCTACAACAACTTTCTTTGCCATACAATTATATTTAATATTTATTTCCAAAAATCGCCTTTTCCCTTTCTGCATTGTCAGGGTCTTCAGGGTCATACAACATACCTGTACATATGCAACGTACTCTGTCGTTGCGCTGAAGAATATCATAGTTGCAACATCCTTCACAGCCCTTCCAGAAGACCTCGTCGTCTGTGAGTTCTGAGAATGTGACGGGTTTGTAGCCTAACCGCGTATTCAGCTTCATCACCGGCAGCGATGTCGTAATACTGAATATCTTCGCTTGCGGGAAGCGTCGTCTGGCAAGTTCAAAAGTTTTTTCCTTTATCCTGCCAGCCAGACCTTGTCCTCTGTACTGCGGATCAACTATCAATCCTGAAGTGGCAACAAACTTCTCGTGCTCCCAACTTTCAATATAGCTGAACCCTACTAACTTGTCGCCATCCAGTGCTACGACCGCCTTGCCGTCCATAATTTTCTGGGATATATATTCAGGCGTACGTTTAGCGATACCTGTCCCACGCTTCAAAGCCGATTCGTATATCAGTTGGCAAACCAACTCCGCATACTTATTATGCTCACTTGTAGCATAAATCACATTAATTTCCATTACTCTATTTTGTAATTAGACTACAAAGTTACAAATAATATCCGTTAAGCAAACATAAAAAGTAAATAATATTCACTTTTTGTTTACTTTTGATTAAATATTTCTAATAATCGACACTTGGACACGTAGCTAACTGTAATATATATTCATAAAAGAGAATAAGAAAGTGAACCTGTTACAGTCAATCTAAAACGTCATTTAAGTTTCTTGCCGTCAGAGAAAGCGTTGCCTACCCTTTCGCCTAACTGGATATATCCATGATGAACAGGATCGTAGGTAATAAAGTGCATTTTCTCTATGGCGGGTTTACCGTCTTCGGCAAGGTACTTCTCATCCACGAGAATATTCACAATCTCGGCAACGATATAGTAACCGGTAGCTGATTCGTCAATTTTTTTACTGATACGACATTCCATTGTCATCGGGAAATCCGTGAATACAGGCGCGTTAATATGCTCTGCCTTCTCCACCGACCATTTTGTTTTCTGAATCTTATCGGGTTCATTCTTGCCACTGACAATTCCGACATAATCAGCAGCCACGAGTTGGTCGCTGGTGGTAAAAGCGACAGTAAAATCGCCACATCTGTTCAAATTGCCCGTAGTAGCATGAGAACCCATTGAAATCATAATCTCATTGTTGTCCCACTGACCTGCCCAAGCTGCATTCATTGCATTCGGTGTACCATCTTCATTGTATGTACCGATAACCAGTACGGTTTGTGGTATCAACCACGGTTTAGCTCCAAAATTTTTCATATTCATTATATTATTTTACTGATTGGTTAAATTATTTTCTATACGCATGAAAAGAACGACATATTCCCCGATGCTTTTTCTATTCCATTCCTTGGAACATAAGTTCCAGCCTTTGGAATGTACGTTCCGGCCTTTGGAATTTAGATTCTATCCTACGGAACATAAAACATAACGGCTGCAAAATTCACACATATCCATATATATATTATAATTCCGA
>CACXEH010000020.1 GCA_902766625.1 uncultured Bacteroidales bacterium
AATGCTTACCGGCCCCCCCCCCCCCCCCGATTGCGGATAGAGCCTTTTATGGTCAGGAGTTTTTTTGTTGTCTTCTTGCATCAAACTTGACATACCGAGAAAATGCATGTTAAGTAATGTGTAACAGGAATTTTTGCCTGTGCCATATTCTCTATAAACATGCTTTAGATGGTATTTTGCTGTTTCATAATTAACATGGAGATATCTGCTTATATCTCTTATAGTGGTTCCGCTATAGAGGCCATAAATCAACTGTTTTTCCAACTCTATAGGTTCTTGGTAAGGTGCTTTCAGCCATCTGTCTTTATGGAATTTATAGACCTCATGCGTAGTGATGTCAAAAAGATAATTTTCTCTCTTGTTGAGTGGAGATAAAACTATCCTCGCGAGAGAGATAACGGGTGAACCCTTGTCGGTCTTCAGCAAAGGAGTCATTTTTAAGGCAAAGAAAACATTCATTCCAACTGTTTTATAGTCTTGGATGTGAAGTAATACGGGTGAAGTCCATTTGTTTTTCTTTAATGACATCAGTTTTTGGCTTTTTTCGTACATCGGTTTATTACCATACCATGTACTCAGCATGCAGTCTGCAATTGAGATGCCAAACTTTTGATTGTCTTCAGAGAGTGTCTTTTGGTTGCTGCAGCAAATCAGCCGGCCATGGTAATAATCAATTAAAAACGTACAACTGTTGTCCAACAAGTCCATATTTTGATAAAACAGAGTATTGTCTTCTATGAAAAGGCGATATTTATCTTTATCAAAAGACTCGTTTGAAAAATCTTTTTTTAAAAATGAAAGAGCCATCTCAACCTCCTTTTTATTCTAATATTAGGAAGACACAAAAACTATGCTAAACTCATACAAATCACACAAATTAGTTTACCCTATTGAGTAAACATAAGAAGGGAAGATAGCTTTTTGTATAGACTAAATCATTGCTTGCAGGGATGGCATTAAAAGGATTTGTTTAACTTTGTGCAGGAAAAGTTTATTATTATGGAACAGTCTTTGGTTGACAAATTTTCTTTTTGTCCTGTTTGCGGTTCTTCTAACTTTATGAAAGAAACCCATAAGTCCCATCGTTGCCTGGACTGCGGTTTTGAGATGTTTATAAATTCTGCCGCTTCTGTTGTGGCCATTGTTCTCCATGAGGGTAAGATACTGCTAACGCGGCGTGCATTTGAGCCCAAGAAGGGAGAATTGGACCTTCCTGGCGGTTTTGTGGACGCAGGAGAATCGTTGGAACAGGCATTGTTTAGAGAAATGAAAGAAGAGACGATGTTGGAGATAGAGACATTCAAATGGCTTTTCAGTTTTCCCAACAAGTATCTTTATTCTGGAATAGAAGTTCCCACGACTGATAATTTCTTTTTGTGTACAGTGCCTGATATACAGAGATTGCAACCTCAGGATGACGTAGCAGAACTTATATGGATACCACTAAAGGAGTTAAAACCTCAAGATATGGCATTCGTATCAATGCAGAATGCCATAAAAGAGTTGCAGCAACGGCTGTTATAATCATTCAAGATAGGTATAACCGTATAATCCTGAACGATAATTATTGATAAAGTTTTTACCTTCTTGAGTAGATATCTTGCCTTGTTTTACTGCTCGTGCGACCCATGACTCCAGATGCCGTACTAAATGCTTCGGGTCATACTGAACATATGTCAGCACGTCTGCAACAGTCTCACCTTCTTGAACATGATCAATATAGTAAGAATTGCTGTCAGTCTTGACGGTTACTGTTGTAGTGTCACCGAAGAGGTTGTGCATATTGCCTAATATTTCCTGATAGGCTCCAAGTAAAAATACGCCAATATAGTATGGTTCATCTTTTTTAATGTCGTGTAGTGGAATGAAATCGGTTAAACGGCCGTTGTTGACATATGTGGTTACCTTACCGTCGCTGTCGCAAGTAATATCGTGCAACGTTGCATTGCGTGTGGGTCTCTCCGTGAGACGCTGGATAGGCATTAAAGGGAAGAGTTGGTCTATTGCCCATGTGTCAGGCATACTCTGGAAGAGAGAGAAGTTGCAATAATACTTGTCTGCCAGTAGTTTGTCAAGGCCTAAAAGCTCTTCCGGGATATGCTTTAAGGAATGTGACATCGCATTGACTTCACGCGTGATACTCCAATATACACTTTCAATTTGAGCTCTTGTTCTCAAGTCTATCAGTCCGTGGCTGAAGAGGTCAAGACCTTCTTCACGTATTTGCTGTGCATCATGCCAATCTTCAAGCATGGAGCGTGTGGATAGGTGGTCCCAGATTTCACTTAGGTCTTTTACTAATTTATGATCGTCTGGTGTAGCCTCCCACGATTCATCCATTTGTGGTAAGGAACTTTTTTCAAAGGCTTCAATAATCAACACAGAATAGTGTGCAGTAAGTGAGCGTCCGCTTTCTGTGATGATATTCGGATGAGGTATTTTATTTTGGTTGGCTGTATCCACAAAGGTATATACACAGTCGTTGATATATTCTTGGATAGAATAGTTTACTGAACTTTCGCTATTGGAAGAGCGTGTGCCGTCATAATCCACTCCTAAGCCGCCGCCACAATCTACAAACTTGACATTAAATCCCATTGCATGGAGCTGTACATAGAATTGGGATGCTTCGTTTAACGCTGCTTGGATACGGCGGATACTGGTAACCTGACTACCGATATGGAAGTGTATCAGTTTCAAGCAGTCTTCCATGTTGTTTTCTTTAAGTTTATCAAGAGCTGCAAGCAAATCAGAAGAGTCTAAACCGAATTTGCTGGCATCGCCACCGCTTTCTTCCCATTTACCGCGCCCCTGTGCGGCAAGTTTTATACGAATGCCAATATCTGGACGCATATTTAATTGGCGAGCTGTTTGCATGATGGTATCCAGTTCCTCGTTTTTCTCTATGACAAGAAAGATGCGTTTTCCCATCTTCTGTGCCAGCAAAGCCAATTCGATGAAATTTCTGTCTTTATGACCATTGCAGACAATGATGCTTTCCGAGTCAGTATGTGTTGCCAAGACTGCGTGTAATTCGGGCTTGCTGCCAGCTTCCAAGCCAATATTAAATCGTTTGCCGCTTTTAACGATTTCTTCAATGACAGGACGCATTTGATTGACTTTTGCAGGAAAGACAATAAAATGCTCACCTTGGAAATTATATTCTTTGGCAGCTTTCTCAAAACAGTCAGCCGTTTTCTCTATACGATTATTTAAAATCTCAGGGAAGCGAAGTAAAATAGGAGCTTTTGTGTCACGCTCTGCCAGGTCGTCAATAATCTCTTTGAGATCTATCTGAACTCCGTTTTTGTTGGGTGTAACATAAACATTTCCCTTCTTGTTAATTCCAAAATAGTTGACTCCCCAACCTCCGATATTATAAAGTTCTTCGGAATCTTCAATTCTCCATTTTGCCATTTTCCAAATTCAGTATTTGTTGGATTTGTGAAACAATAATGCTTATTTTATCGTAACTATCAAGTACATTTACATCAATAGTATATTGTGCTTGCTCATAAAACGGACTGCGGTTTTGCAGTTGTTGTGTAATGAAAGTCTTTAGTTCTTCATCATTTTTACCTGCCAAAAGAGGACGTACGGTGTGACTTATGTGATAATGGGTGATAATAGTTTCTGGGTCTGCCTTGAGAAATAGTGTTATTCCTGTGCGGTTCATGTATTCCATATTATCAAAGAAGCATGGTGTGCCGCCACCGCAAGATAAGACAATATCTTCAAACTCAGCAGCTTCACGTAGAAGGCGGTATTCAATGTCGCGAAAGCCCTCTTCGCCCTTTTCTGCGAAGATATCAGCTATACGTTTATGGAAACGATCTTCTATATACCAATCCAAGTCATAGAAACGAAGTCCCATACTTTTTGCGAGGGCTTTGCCAACGGTGGTTTTGCCGGTGCACATATAACCTACGAGAATGATGCTTTTCACTTTTTCTTTTTGCTATGCTGCGCCTTTTTAGAATCTTCTGTGTTTTCCTGTTTGTTAATTACATCCATACACTCTTGTAAAGTGAGCACAGTGGGGTCGGCAGCAAGTTTCTTTGGAAGGTGATAATTTTTTTTCTTATAAGATATGTATGGACCAAATCGTCCGTTGAGGATGCTTATTTCTGGATTTTCCTCAAATGTCTTTATATGTCGGGAAGCGTCTGCTGTACGTTTTTGTTGGATAATATCAACGGCTTCATCCAGAGAAATTGTCAAGACATCACTGTCTTTCGGAATAGGATAATATTTTTTATTATGGAGGACATAAGGACCAAACCGTCCGTTGTTAACCACTACTGTCTCACCTTCAAACTCTCCAAGAGTCCGAGGCATACGAAGAAGGTTCAGAGCGTCATCCAGAGTAATGGTTTCCAGACTTTGGCTCTTAAGCAGTGGCGTGAACACAGGCTTGATTTTATCTTCGGTTGTACCCAACTGTACCATTGTGCCAAAGCGACCTATCTTGACAGAAACCTCACGTCCGGTATCTGGATCAATGCCAAGAGTACGTTCTCCTACTTTTTTTTCGGACTTTAAGTCCATGGCTTTTTCAACTTCGGGTATAAAATTGTTGTAGAAAGTTTTCATCATCGCATTCCAATCTTTCTTACCTTCTGCGATGGAGTCAAAGTCTTTTTCAATATTTGCGGTGAAATTATAGTCTAAGATGTTTGGAAACTCAGCCAAAAGGAAGTTGTTAACAACGGTACCGATATCAGTAGGCAACAGTTTTCCTCTTTCAGAGCCAAAAGTTTCTTTTTTTACGGTTTCAAGTATTTCTTTAGTTTTTTGTTGGAGGGTGAAGATGGTATAAGTCCTGCTGGTTCCTTCACGATTGACCTTCTCTACATAACCTCGTTGCTGGATTGTGCTGATGATAGGTGCATATGTGGAAGGGCGGCCAATACCCAATTCTTCCATCTTTCTAACTAAAGAGGCCTCATTGTAACGGGCATGTTGTTGAGTGAAGCGTTGTGTGGTATTTATAGTGTTGTATGTTATAGCATAACCTTTTTTCAATTCCGGCAATAAGGTCATGACATTCTCGCTTTCTCCGTTATCGGATGCCTTGTATATTTTCAGGAAGCCGTCAAATTTCTGTACTTCACCTGTGGCAGTGAACGTTTCTTCTCTGCCGTCAATATTTATCGTTACTGTCGTCTTTTCAAAGGTAGCGTCAGCCATTTGTGACGCCAAAGTGCGCAGGCGGATTAATTTATATAAACGTTTTTCCGCAGGTGTACCTGTAATGTCTTCAATGTCCATAAAGGTAGGGCGTATAGCCTCATGCGCCTCTTGTGCACCTTTGGCATTGGTTTGATATTTGCGCATTTTAGCGTAAGTTTCGCCATAGGTGTCAACGATATACTTATGGCTGCTGTTCAAGCAAAGGGAAGAAAGGTTTAATGAGTCGGTACGCATATAGGTGATGTGTCCTGCCTCATACAAGCTTTGTGCTATTCTCATGGTTTGAGAGACAGAGTAACCTAACTTATGTGCTGCCTCTTGTTGCAAGGTTGAAGTCTTGAACGGTGGAGACGGCATATGCTTTACAGGTTTTTTGGTAATATCAGATATGGACATTTGTGCGTTTGCGCAATGTTTCAAGAAGGCCACGGCTTCATCTTTTGAGGAGAATGTTTTGTTAAGTTCTGCTTTAAACTCTTCAACAGTGTTGTCTGGCTGTGTTACAGAGAAGACCGCGGTAACAACGTAAAAGGGTGTAGCCTTAAAGTTCTCTATTTCTTTCTCGCGGTCGCATATCAGTCGGACGGCAACACTTTGTACACGTCCGGCAGACAATGCCGGTTTGATTTTACGCCATAGTAGGGGTGAGAGTTTGAAACCAACGATACGGTCTAACACACGCCTCGCCTGTTGTGCGTTAACCAGATTTTCGTCAATGTGCCGTGGATGTTTGATGGCCTCTTCTATCGCTGTTTTTGTGATCTCGTGAAAGACGATGCGCTTGGTGCTTTTTATATCCAGCCCCAATACCTGTGCCAGATGCCAGGATATTGCTTCTCCCTCACGGTCTTCATCGGAGGCCAACCATATGGTGGAACTTTTTTTTGCTTCTGATTTCAGATGGCTGACGATTTGTTTTTTATCTTCAGGTATTTCATACAGAGGCTCAAAAGTGGTTGTATCAATACTAAAATATTTTGATTTGAGATCTCGTATATGGCCATAGCTAGGTAAAACTTTGTAGTCTTTTCCTAAAAAACGGCCTATTGTTTTTGCCTTCGCAGGTGATTCGACGATGACTAAGTTTTGTTGCATTTTAATGTGTTACTTTTGAATTTGGAAGCAAAAGTAAGAAAAATATATGGAGAAGGAAGCTTTTTCTCACCATATATTATTTAAAAAAAGATTTTTAATACTTACGTATTAATACATCTTCTTTTTTAGTCGTTTAACTTTTTTCTTGTCTTTTGCTAAGTCTTTTGTGTAGCTTAATATACGGTCGCTGAAGTCTGTTGTTATCCATGTGATATCGTGAGCGGTAGCCCAGTCTACAAGATATTCGTCTTCTACCATCCACAGATATGTTTCAATGCCTATTTCTTTAGCGCGCTTGATGTATTGCGGATGATTCAGGAATACGTCTACGCGGTATGAGATGGCGGAAAAGCCCAATGCTTTTGCAGAATCAGGGTCAACCTTTTCATGTAGAGAGGCGGAGTTGTAGATTACATAGCAGCCTGGTGCCTGGCGAACAAACTCTTTGCATGCATGTATGCTGAAAGACAAAAACATTACTTGGTTCATCATATCCATTTCTTTTGCTAATGCCACAATGTCATGGACGACCTCTGTTTCTTTTGCCGCAGATGCATGGGTCTTCATTTCCAACGCAATTTTGAAATCAGGAGTTTTTTTGGCTTGCGCAAACCATTCTCTTAGAGTAGGAATTTTGTTGCCATACGGGAGGACGTGTTTCTGTATGTCTGTCCATTTGCTCCGTTGACAATGTAACCCTTTTTTTATCTCATTGTTATGATAGATGATAAGTTCACCGTCGGCGGTTTTGTGCACATCAAACTCACATGCTTCCAATCCCATTGTCTTGTGAAGTTCTTGTGCTTGTTTTAATGCCTGAAGACTGTTCTCGTCGGTCATGGGGTTTGTGTAGAAACCTCTATGTGATAAGACTTTCGGCTGAGCGAAACCGGCTAAAGCTATTGTTGCTATGCCAAGAGAGAATAAAATCTTTTTCATAATTTATCGCTGTTTGGTGTTATAATAAACAAAGTTAATTCTATTAAATTAGAGATGGTTATGACAGTAATGTCTTATCTGTGTTGGGCGGTACGAACGACATCGGGGCCATAGATGGTTGTCCAGTCATCACGCATAGAAACTGTTGTCCAGCCGTTTGCTATGCAGTCGGTCTTACATTTTGATGCTTTTTCAACGTTGCCCAGTTCGCGCTCAGTGTCATCACAGAGCACACAAAAAGCTTTGGAAGGGCGTTTATTTCCGCTTGTTACATATTCAAACATGGCGAAGTCGCTTGATGAGTTACCGAAGGCAAGGATAGGTTTTTGTCCCAATTCACGTACCATGAAGTCAACCTTATTGTATGCTGTGCATTTTTCCTTAAATCGTCCACGGACAACACGCTGCCCTTTGGTTTCATTAAAATGACAATGCTCCATAATGGCAGGCTCCTTCCAATCAAACTCTTCCGCTTTGTTCTCAGGCACATAATAGACTTCACTGGAGATAATTTGATAACGCTGAATGGGAAGGATGCCGTTTATCAAGGGGCGTGCCAAATCACGGTCACAGCCACTGCATAGATAAATCTGAAAACCATTGGCGGCAAGATAGCTTACAACTTCCAGCATGGGCCAATAAAATGCTGTTCCCCACGTTAGGTTTGACAGCCCGTCAACAGGCCTTGGTAGTAGTTGGCTGGTAACAAAGTTTTCAGTTTCTTCTTGTGTTAATCCCATAAATCCGCTATTCTGGACTTCTTGCAGTTTTTCGTCAAACTCTTTGGTTATGGCGCTGTGATTATAGGTATAGTCATATGCTTGCAAGGCAAACTCTCGTTGTTCTTTGGTCGGTGTATAGCTCTTATCGTCAAGCAGACGTTGCAGCATAGCCATCCAGTGATAATAGTACGGCGCTGTTTCACACAGGAGCGTACCGTCTAAATCAAATACGGCCAGCCGTGCCTCTTTCGGCACATAGTCTTTGCTGTGTTTGTTGGTGACGCTTGCTACAAAGGTTTTCAACTGAAGCAGAGCAGGGGAATCAGTTTTCCAATATTTGAAATGACCTTTTTTGCTGACCTTAATCTGTGCGAGGTCTTGCCGTGTGGGCTGTGCCACCACAGTTAAAGCATATATGGCAGTGAGTGCCAGAAGAATGATGCGTAGTTTCATGATGCAAAGTTACAAAGTTTTCGTTTAGTTACGGTAAAAGAAATATTTCATCGCAATAAAATGACATTGATATCGAGGATAAAAAGAGGTATGCCTGGCATAATGTAAGCGTCATTGCATATCACGAGAGGAAAAACAGTGTTTATTTGATTTTAGCAGTGAATGGATTCTTCAGATTTTTATATCCTGAAAGGTATATACGTGCTGAACCAAATTTAAGATACAGAAAGCATGCTATAGGCAAATGATTGGCATCATCAGAGACATAAAAAGTACCTATTTCCTTGTCTTTTTGTTTGTCGTTGTCGTATTCCATGAAGGAAATCTTTAGACAGCGGAAAGTACCAGAGCCGTTTTTTGTTTTAATCTTTTCCTTGCCCTGATATACCAGAGAATGTGTAATCATACCGTCTCCATCGGTCATGTGGAATTTAATATGGTCTCCGGGTTTTAACTTGGTTGCATCGAGTGAGCGCGCACGCATAAGCAGACTTGCCATGTCATATACAGATTGGTTGCTTTCCTCTGTCTTCCATGTTGAAGTACCGGAAGAATGGATGTATTGCTGTTTGACGATGGTTTTATTGTTTTTGTATGTGAACCAGACTTTGCGCACTCTATATTTGTCTTGCTCCAAGTCTGTCTTGGTGTAGAAAAGAGGTTGCAAGTCATAAGTCATGTAACTTGTCAGTGTGTCTCGCAGCACGAAAAACTTGTCCGCCTTACTGGAGCCCCGGGATAATATACGGACACGATAGGCAGGTGTGCCGTGGTAATAGGATGTAGTGGTGCTTATAGTGCCTGTACCGGCTTTGACCCACATGAATTTCCAATTATAATAGAGGTCATATTGAGCTGTTTCGCCACTTTGAAAGGCTGTGTTGATTATACCGTCGGTAATGGTGACGGATTGCGAAAAACCCTGCCGTCCGGCAAAGATGCACATGAGTGCTAAGCTGATGACAAACAGCCTGAGGCTATCTCTTACCCCTTTCTCGTTCACGTTCTGCATTGCGGTTTTGTATTGTTTTAGCCTGATCAGGCTTTTGTTTGGTAATGATTAGTGGTTTTTGCTTCTCTCGGGAGACAGCATCTACATTCCAGTCATGAGAGATATCCCACCGTGCTTTGACGATGACCTTTTGCGGACAATAGTACACATCCTCAGGCTGAAGCCCCTTGTCATAATCCCCTTCATCCCATTTGTTGTTGCCGTTTTTGTCAGCAATCATGCGGAGGAAATACGTACCGGGTTTTACAAAGAAGAATTCAGCCGTGCCGTTTTTTACCCGGGCATTGTTAATCGGCTTGTCTGATGTCAGCAGTTGCACAATGCCAGAGTCGGTATCCTTGCCAGTGACATTCACAAAGAGTGAGCCATAGAAGTCCAAAGAGGGTATATCAAATTTATCGTCTATCTTCAATGAAGCGTGGTCGTAGATGCCAATGAATGCGGCTGAGTCTACAATCAGCCTGTAACGCTGCTGTGGGCGCCATTCACCGTAAAGTATATATTTCATCATAGACACACTGTCTTGGCGGAACAGATACGGTGCTTCTTCATAAATAGAGTCTTTTTGAAGATATAGGTGTATTTTGGAGGTGTCTATTCTTGCAAGAGGTTCTTTGAATATAAACGACAGGTTTTCATTGGGAGCAATATTGCCGACGTATTTTGTCATCTCCAGTTCAGGGACAGGATAGTTTTCTTCATACGGTTCCCCTTTCTTCTTTCTCTTATTTTGTTCTTTCTTCCATTTCTTGTATGCTTCCTGCGCCCATTTCACTTGTTTCTCATGGGAGAATTTGGATATAAACTCAATTGTGTCGATTTGTTCAATGAGAATCCCCATACTGTCTGTTTCGAGATATTTTACCTCGGCTTCCAGTGTATCCTGATAGATAAGGGTAGTGTCTCGTAACCAATAACGCAGAGTATCTTTTGTTTCATTACTTTCAATAACCCAGGCATCTGTCTCGTTAAAGTTAAGTCCCTTTATTGTGGGCAGTTCGGTTGACGGTCCTGTGAAAAACAGGTCAAAGTGTCTGGAATCAGAACGTTCGGTCTTTAGCAAATGCCTGTCTGCGTGTGTTGTGTTAAATGCACAGAGGACAACATTATCGGGCATAAAATGCGTATAATGAACAGGGACAATGGAATCATAAAAGATGCTGTCATGCCAGATGGTATCCATTTTCACGTCAGGAAAACAGTCTGTTGTAATGGTTTGTGGTGAAAAGGCTATCATCTCACTCTTTTGTGAATAGCGGAAATCACCGTCAGCATCGTTTAGTGCATAGATTTTATATGTGCCACGTTTGACACCCCGGATAACAAAGCGACCTGAGCCGTTTGTGCGTGCAACACGTAAGAAAGGTGTTTTTGTAAATGCCGTATCTGCCATGTCTTCATGCAGACCGACCAGAATGCCTTTAACCGGCTCCAGATTCGCTGCATTGAGGACTGTTCCGGCAACTTCCATGGTGTCGATATTCTCGCCTGTAGAGAAGACAAAAGCATAATTGCCCAAAGGATTACCTTCGTTATTGTCAATTATGGCGTCAGAGAAGTCAATGGAGTAGGTTGTGTTAGACTTAAGAGAGTCGGAAAGCTTAACCTCAATGTATTTACCTTTGGAAGCAATTTCCGGCATCTCTAATTGCGGAGGAGATACAACGACTTTCTCTGTTGCGTTCTCCAGTTGAACAAGTTCATTAAAGAAGATTTGTATTTTTGCGTTTTTGCTGCCAATCTGTCCGTAAACGGGAGTACTTCCTATGATGCGTGGCGGTTCTTCGTCATAAGGACCGCCGTCAGGTGTACCGGGATTTGCACAGCTTGTCACAAGAAGCATGCACACCAGTGAAAAAAGAAGTACTCGCAGTTTCATCGTGGGGATACTTGTTTTTAGTTATTCAGAGCAAGAATTTTTTCTATTATTTTTCTGTCATTGCATAGGCGTGGCACCTTATGCTGACCGCCCAGTTTGCCTTCAGAGGCGAGCCAGTCATTAAAGACATTAGGTTTTGCCACGATTATCTCCAGAGGCTGCAATGTGATGTCTTTTGAGCGTTTTGCCTCATAATCAGAATTGAGTTTTTGTAAACTTTTGTCAAGAACCTCAGCGAAGTGTTCTACGGAATCAGGCATATGGCTAAACTCGATAAGCCATTGATGCCGGCATTTGGCTTGCTTATCCATAAAGATGGGTGCCGCGGTATATTCGCAAACCTCTGCTCCGGTTGCTTGACAAGCCATCTCCAGTCCACGCTCAGCATTATCAACGATAAGTTCTTCGCCAAATGCATTGATATAGCTTTTGGTTCTTCCTGTAATGACAAATTTGTAAGGTTTTGTTGACGTGAAACGTATAGTGTCTCCTATTTCGTATCGCCACAATCCTGTGGTATTGCTAATGACTAATGCGTAATTCTTGCCTGTTTCAACAGCCCATAAAGGCACGGGCTCCGACTGTATGTCTCCGACATTTTCTATAGGAATAAATTCGTAGAAGACACCCATGTGTGTCATAAGTTCCATGGCGTTATCCGCAGGATCTGTTTGTAAGCCAAAGAAGCCTTCGCTGGCGTTGTATGTTTCCATGTAGTTCATATTTTCCTTGGCGATGATGTCAAGATAGGCATCACGGTAAGGGGCAAATGCGACTCCTCCATGGAAGAACACCTCCAAGTTGGGCCATACTTCCGAGATAGAATGCTTGCCGCTTACTTCGAGTACTTCATTTAATACAGACAGCATCCAAGACGGGACTCCGCTTATGTTTGTTATATTCTTGTGAATCGTTGTTTGTGCTATGAGCTTGCGTTTTTGCTCAAAGTCACTCAATAAAGCAATTTCTTTTCTCGGTTCACGGATTTTATTAATCAGTGACGGGACATTCTCTATCATGATAGCACTCAAGTCTCCCACTAAGCTTTGGGGAACATCATAATTGGGTTGATGGCTGCCACCTAGCATCAAGGCGCGTCCGTCAAACAAACGGCTTTTAGGATGATTGTGCAGATAATATGCAACGGTTGCCATGCCGCCTCCGTAATGTGTGTCGTGCAAATATCTTTTGCTGACAGGGATAAATTTGCTTTTATCATTGGTTGTACCGGAACTTTTGGCGTACCATGTCACTTTCCCCTTCCATAGGATATCGGCTTCGCCATGGCGCATACGGTCAATGTATGACTTTAGTTCTTCGTAGGTGTTTATGGGTACGTTTTTGACGAAATCATCATAATTTTTTATATCTTCGTAGTGATGATTATGCCCCCACTCAGTGTCGCATGCCGTTTTTACCAAATGTGACAACAGTATGCGCTGAACATTTTCAGCATCGTCCAAAGCATGTTGGACTTTGGTATAGATGTGATTGTAATATATTTTTGCTAATGGCGTAAACCTCATGTCAGTAATCCTTTTTTAACAAATACATCATGCAAAGATAAAGCAAACTTTTCACTTTCATAAATGAAGATACGTTAATAATTGTTTGTGAAGTGTTCTAAAAGATGTAATTTTGTAGAAACATATCAAAAGAATGGCATGAGACATTGGGAAAGCATCAGGGAATTTGATGAAATTTTATTTGAGAAATGGAACGGAATAGCTAAGATTACTATCAACCGTTCGCGTTACAGGAACGCTTTTACGCCAAAGACCACATTGGAGATGTCGCAAGCGTTTGCTTATTGCAGAGAAGCCCAAGACATAGGTGTTGTTATCTTGACAGGTGCCGGTGATAAAGCTTTTTGCAGCGGTGGCGACATGAATTTCAAAGGTCGCGGCGGATATATCGGTCAGGACGGTGTGCCGCGTTTGAATGTCTTGGATGTTCAAAAGCAAATCAGAAGTCTTCCCAAACCTGTCATTGCCATGGTCAACGGATATGCTATCGGAGGCGGTCATGTGCTTCACGTTGTATGCGACCTGAGTATCGCCAGCGAAAATGCGATTTTTGGTCAGACCGGTCCTAAGGTTGGCTCATTTGATGCCGGTTTCGGTGCATCCTATCTTGCGCGCATTGTAGGTCAGAAGAAAGCCAGGGAAATATGGTTTATGTGCCGCCAGTACTCAGCCCAAGAGGCATTGGAGATGGGACTGGTCAATGCCGTTGTACCTTTTGACAAACTGGAGGATACCTGTGTGGAGTGGGCAGAAACGATGATGGAAAGAAGTCCGCTTGCCTTGCGAATGATCAAAGCTGGGTTGAATGCGGAGCTGGACGGACAAGCGGGCATACAGGAACTCGCAGGAGATGCCACGATGTTGTATTATTTTTTAGATGAGGCACAGGAGGGTGGAAAGGCTTTCCTTGAAAAGCGCAAGCCTGATTTTAAGAAGTTTCCGAAAATACCTTGATGGATTTAAATCAGTTTCTGGCTGAGTGGTTTGATTCTTCGGACAAAATAAAGGTTCATACCAGTGGTTCTACGGGCCAGCCAAAAACGATTTGGCTGAATAAGGAAAAGATGCGCATAAGTGCGCGTCAGACGTGCAGTTTCTTGGGATTAAAACCGCACGACGTTGCGTTATTGTGCATGCCTCTTGATTATATTGCAGGAAAAATGATGGCAGTGAGGGCAGATACGTGTCAGCTGCACCTGATCAGCGTACCTCCCACAAGTCGTCCGTTGGAAAGACTTGTGGGAGTGTCGGGCAAAGCTGTTCATATTGATTTTGCGGCGATGATACCGATGCAGGTACTCCTTTCACTTGAAGACAGCACTACCAGAGAGGTGCTCAAAAGTATACGTCACCTCATTATAGGCGGAGGCCCGATAAACGCGTTGCTGGAGAAAGAGCTGAAAGACTTTCCCAATGCCGTTTGGAGCACTTATGGGATGACGGAAACAATGTCGCATATTGCTCTGCGACGTCTCAGCGGTAAAGACGCATCTCAATGGTACGAACCCTTTGCCGGAGTCTCTGTTGCCTTAGATCAAGATGATTGTCTGATGGTCACTGCACCGGCAATTTTGGATAAAACTATCACGACAAACGATATTGCAGAGTTGCATCCCGACGGTCGAAGATTCAGGATACTGGGTAGAAAAGACAATGTCATCTGCTCCGGTGGCATAAAAATCCAGATGGAGGAAGTCGAGGAGAAGTTGAGGCCTGTTGTTTTTGGCGATTTTGCTATTACGAAATGTCCTCATCCTGTTTTGGGAGAATGTGTGGTGATGCTGACAACATCGGCAGACGTGTCACACATCAAGCAGCTATGCGCTGACAACCTGCCGCGCTATTGGGTTCCTAAAGAATATGTGTCAGTTACAGAAATTCCATTGACCCCTTCTGGTAAAATAGCCAGAAAGGAGGCGTTTGATGTGGCTTGTTCAAAACTTAAGGGCAAGTTGCGTTAACTGATACCGCTAATTGCCGATATGTATGCCATTCCACAGGATGGAATGTAAATTCCACAGGCGCGAACATAAATTCCGCGGGCTGGAACATATATTCCATGTGGTGGAACATAAAAATGTCCCACGACGGTACGGCACGTTTGCGGTGATTAATGTTTGGATTTATCGCTGTTCAGTTGCAGCCAGCTGCAGATAGGATAGTGGTCAGAACCATTTACCCGGTTGCACACCTTGCTCTTAGCCACATTCCAGTGGTCGCTGCATAGGATATTGTCAATACGGAAATACATGCCCCCTTCGTGGTAAGATATGCCGGGACCGTTGCCTCCTCGTGTGTATGAATCGTTTAGAATCCGGGTCAGTTGGAAGTGGACATATGATAAGGGGGAATCATTAAAGTCTCCGCACATGATGATGGGTACATTTCCCAGAGTTTTGATATATTTTATGAGCGTGTCTGCCTGTCGTGCACGATGGGTGCCCGCATCATCTACCTTGCGCGCCAGATAATGGATGTTTGATTTTGTATCTTCCTTTGTGGGTTGTGTAACGACATCTTTAAAGACATTTTTATCGTCAACACTTATATTGTTGGAGGAAAAATGACTGTTGATGACAATAAGTGTGTCATTGTCTTTTTTCAGACGGTAGATTATTGCGCCGTGCTGGATATCGGGACCTTTGACGATACATTTGTCTATAATAGGGTAATGCGTGTATAGACTCAAAGTGTTATATAAAAAAAGAGTAGTGTCTTTATATGCCCAAAGTGACATGACGGAGTCTATTGTCGGTCTTTCTGAAGAGTTGTATCCACCTTCTTGCAGGCACACGATGTCAGCTGCGCTGTGATGGATAAAATCATAGATTTCGGTTTTGTTTTCAACTATTTCCTTGCCAAAGGTGTCAACGTTATAGCTTAATACCTTGACATAAGCCTCCTCTTCATTGAGCTTTGAGAAATTGATGGGAAAATATGTGCGAATAGGTACACCGCAAACGAGAAGGCCCAATAAACTGTTAATAAACCAGCGGAAGTCAATAAGAAGCCACAGAAGTGTGCATCCGCAATATACTAACAGAATCGGACCGAAAGCCAATCCCAAAGAAACCAGCCATGGGTGGTTGGAAGGATGAAACATACCGCTGTAGCCAGATGCGCACAAGAGGATAAAGATGACACTTTGCAGACACAGCAGCAAGAACTTGATGATGCCACTGAAACCGTTATGCGAAGTGTTCTTTTTGCCCATTATCTCCGAAATAATTTTTCTTTTTCTTCGGCAGTCAGACTTTCATAGCCTGATCGCTTTATCTTTTCCAGGATGTGATTAAGTTCTTCGGGTGAAACCTCTTCAGGTTTGTCTTGTGGTTTTTCCGTTTCCGGTCTTTCTTTTTTAGAGAAGAAGTCATGCACTTTTTGTTTGAATGATTTCTTTTCCGGTTCATACTCTTCCCAAGTAGTAAAACCGGAATATCGTTCTTGCTCCTTCTTTTTATAACGTCTGATAAGCAGCCAGCCAGCGGCAGCTCCGCCCAGGTGTGCGAAATGTGCAACACTGTCGCCCGAAGCACCTAAAGCCACGATAAGTTCCAAAGCGATGAAGCCGGCAATCATGTATTTGGCTTTCATCGGGATGGGCGGTATGAGTAGCAACACCCGTTCGTTAGGGAAAAGCATGCCGTAAGCTACCAGGACACCATAAACACATCCTGACGCACCGATGGTAGTCCAGGTGCTTAGAAATTGGCTCATGGGCATGGAGTGCGTGCCAAGGTTAACCATCTCATAATTGTTTAGGCCCTGGGCGTAATATGAAATGAGTTGCACGATTTCCTGACTGATTCCGGCGATGATACCACAGAGGAGATAGAAAATCAGAAATCTTTTACCTCCGAGAACAGACTCGATAATTCTGCCAAACATCCACAGCGAAAACATATTAAAGAATATGTGTGTGATGTTGGCATGCATGAACATATATGTCAATAATTGGAAGGGTTGGAAATTAGAAGCTAAAACAAAATGTAACCCAAGCAATTGGTTAAGGTCGAAATTCCACCGCTCGCCGACCATCATGGCCATAAAAAGTATGCCATTGATAATCATCAAATTTTTGGTTATTGGAGGAGTCATGTTTTATATAAGATTCAATATGATATTTAATTGTGCAATTATTGTGCCAGTTTAATGAGTTTCTTTGCAATGTAATTGGATATAAAAAATATGGGAAGTGCAAATATCCATCCTGCAAGAACATCTATAGCATAATGGGCGCCAATGTAGACTGTTGAGGCGCACAATATAACATAAAAAGGAGTTAGCGACCAAAACAGTTTGCGCGATAATTTCCATGCGAGTGTGAGTATGATAGAAGACAACCCGACGTGTGAACTTGGGAAAGCTGCGATGGGCTTCTCGCTTTTTTGCATTTGATCGACAAGATAAGAGAAAAGTCCGCCGTCGGCAGATTGGTTGTGAACAAGTTCAGGGTGATAGCGGAACCAGTCTCCCACGTTGGGGAAAACACCTTGCAGCGCTTTGTCTATACCGATGTGCTGAAAATAGAATTGCGGACCGGCGGAGAGGACAAAAAGAAAGAAGGTGTAAAATAAGATAAAAGAACATACTACCACGCAGGCGTAATACTCCAAAGAGGTATCATTCTTAAACAATGGCCATAGCACAATGGCGAAAATCATAATGTAGTAAGAAAAATATCCCATGTTAAACAACTCCTGCCACCAAAATCCGCTGAGAACCTGACAGAAAAGAACGGAAGGCTGGCAACCAAAAATAGCCTGATCGACCATTGCAAAAATATGGTCTGTGTTGGGCATGAGACGGGCGTAATGATAGATATCAGGATACCAATATGATAATAGTGCTATTTGGAAAAAGATGCGCAACAAATAAAAACACTGGCACGGGCGACACCTATATAATCCCCATAGGGCACCCGTTGCAGCAAGGATATAAACACGGTTTATAACTGGTGTAATCTCAATATCGCCCCACAGGCATCCTGCCAATATAAGTGTGAAAGCACAATATGCCAGCATTATCCACTCTATTGCTATAGGACCTTTGACAGGTTTAGGGATAGTAGTAAAAAGTTGTCTTATATCCATTTTTCTTTTTTATACCATGCAATGGTTTCTCTTACGCCTTTCTCCAAGTTGTAGTGTGGCTCATACCCGAGTGCCGTTATCGGAGATATATCGCATCGCCAGTTTCGTTGTTTGAGGATGTGATACTTATCATTGTTTAGTGCAGTCAGCTTACCTGTTACCTTACTTAACAGCGTGTTTGCATTACAGATAAGTCTGAGCAGCCATAATGGAGCCTTAATGTGTAGTACACCTGTTATACCCATTTCTTTTTGTAGTAGGACGCTGAAATCTTTGGAACTGTAGGTGTTGCCATCACTGACAAAATAGCTGTGTGACCTTTCTCCTTTCTCTGATACTAAAAAGACAGCATCAACTAAGTCTTTGACATAGACAAATGTTATCTCTTGCGGTTTAAAGCCCACAGAGAAGTCGATGTGCTGCTTGATGCTTTTTGCCATTAAAAAATAGTCTTTTTCACGTGGGCCATATACTCCTGTTGGGCGTAGGATGACAAAATCAAGGTCGGTCTGCTTGCGCAAATATTCTTCTGCGGCAAGTTTGCTTTCGCCGTAAGCGGTATTAGGTTCTGCCTTATCATCGTCAAGGATGGGCGCATACACGTGTCCTTTCTCATCGGACACGGGTTGCTGACGGATGCCGCCAAGGACGCTCAGCGAACTGAGATAGATCATCCTTTTTGGAAGTATATTACAGAGTCTTAAAGACTCCACGAGGTGCTGCGTACCCTTATAGTTTGTCTTGAAAAAGTCATCCCTGTCTTTGCCTTTAGTTGCTCCTGCCGCATGTATGACGATGTCCCATCCGTAAGGGGATTGTGTCTTGAAAGAACAGAGTTGTTGCTGTAATACAGCCATATCTTCAAGATTGAGTTCTATGAAGTGTATGCGTTTGTCTTGCAAATATCTTCGGCTACTGGTCGGGCGTATGCCAGCCCACACATCGTGACCCAGCTCGATGGCTTTTTCAACAATGAAACTTCCTATAAAACCGCTTGCTCCAGTTACCAGTATCTGCATAGTGTGTTAATAAGTCAATTCTATATGTTGGGATTGAACATCATGCTGCATAAAACGACATGCAGAGTGGTCAAAGATAATGTTGTTTTCCGTTGTAAGATAGCGGCAAGTACCGTCTCGGGTGCATTTGTCTGCCATTTCGGGATGGCGGTGCAAATACTCTTGTAAACTGGAGGCAATGTATTCGCCCTGGGCAATAACCTTGATTTTGCTTGAAAGGTGCTTTTGTATAAGCGGTAGCAACAAGGGGTAATGGGTGCATCCCAATATTATCGTGTCAATATTGTGGTCTTTCTCCATCAATTCTTCAAGAGATTTCTTGACGAAATAATCTGTTCCGGCACCATCCAACTCAAAGTTTTCTACCAAAGGGACCCACATGGGGCATGCTAAACCTTCCACGTGGATATCGGGATGCAGTTTCTTGATCTCCATCTCATACGACTTAGAATTTATCGTTCCTGTCGTGGCAAGTATGCCGATATGACGGGTGTGGGTAAGTGGACCTATACATTCTGCAGTAGGACGTATGACACCAAGTACCCTGCGATGGCTGTCTATTTTTGGGAGATCTTTTTGCTGAATTGTACGTAGAGCTTTTGCCGAAGCCGTGTTGCATGCCAATATAACCAGATGACAACCTTGATGGAATAAAGCCGTTACCGCCTCTAATGTATAATGATAAATAATATCAAACGAACGCGTTCCATAGGGTGCACGGGCATTATCTCCCAAATAGAGATAATCGTATTCAGGAAGTTTTCTGCGCAGTTCTTTTAATATAGTCAAACCGCCGTAGCCGGAGTCAAAAACACCGATAGGTCCCGGTAGTTCAGGAAGCCTAAGAGATTTCACGAGGCTGTGAGTTAATTGGATTTGAGAATTTCGGAAACCTTTGCATTTTCCGCTTCCTTTGACAGGGGTGTAGTGGTTGTTTGCCCTTCAGGTGCAGGTTCCGTCGTGGTGTCGCTCTTGACACGAGTGGCTGTGTTGATAGGTATCACTGTTCCATTCAGGCGTGCCAGCACCACTTCGGTAATGTCTAAACCAGATTCGTTGTGTATGAACGGGAAATTGTGACCGTCAGAGTTTCCTATGAAGAGCAGTCCGTTCTCTTTGCCTATTAAATGAAGCACGCTGTCAAGTTTTGCCTCCAATGGTTGGATGAGTTCTCTTTCTGCATTGCCCAACAATCGCTTGGCATCTTCTCTGAAGCTTATGCCTTGCTCCATGGCGACTTGTAGCTCTTTTTGGCGCTTGAGCATAATTTGTTCAGGAAAGTTTTTCTGCCCTTGAAGGTAGTCGGCAAACATCTTCTTGAATTTCTCTTCATTATATGTCGCCTCTTCCTCGTATTTCTTTTTTAATGTCTGTAATGCCGTTTGTGCTTGGGTGTATTCTGGCATTGTCTGCAATATCTTGCTGTAACTTAAAAAACCAAATTGATATTGCTGTGCGCTTGCAGTTTGCGGTGCAAGCATCACGACCATCCATGTAAGTGGTATGATAAAACCCAATATTCTTAAATAAGTTTTCATAAGCCGTAGTGTTTTTAAAGATATGCAAAGATAGATTTTTTCCCGTAAATGATGCTTCTTGTACTCTTAAATTCTTTGTTTTTAACAGCTGTTAGCATGTTTAGATGCTTCCAAGTGAACTCAAGGTTGCTGTTGTCATTTAATGTGCATTTCATTTTTCAGAAAGGGTGTTGCACCTGCACTTTAGCTTAACACAGTATAGCCAGAAATGGTTAAAAGACGAGAGAACAGATGTTTTGGGAAGCAGATGAAGTCATTTAAGACAGGCAATATCTTTTGCCAAATGTTTAAAATATTTACGAAATAATTTGGTTTATATTATAAATTTCTCTATCTTTGCACCGTGATCCGGACACAATTGGCCTTTGACGTGCTTTCTGCAGGAGCACGGACAGGGCCAGAGAGTAGTAAAGAAATCATTAATTAATTAAAAAATGAAACAACAATGGAAGAAAAGAATAATATGACTGCCGAGCGCAGTCTGGAAATCATTAAGGAATCTATAGAGCGAAGCCAACGTACTATCAACAAGAACTCAGCAATACCACTAATTTGGTGGGGAGTTTGCGTTGTCGTATTCTCGTTAATTATCGCTTACCTGTGGAATAATCATGGTGGACCTGTATGGAACATGCT
>CACXEH010000021.1 GCA_902766625.1 uncultured Bacteroidales bacterium
AATGATACAAAGAGTCACGCAGCAACGTGACTCTTTTTTTGTTCTACCTGGTGGGATGTATGTTCCGGCCGATGGAATGTAAGTTCCATCCTGCGGAATCTCCGTTCCATAGCATGGAATGGAGAACTTGTCGGCCTGAAAAGCGTTGCCGCACCTGCACAAAGCGACAATTTTCCGACAGATGCGGATTGACAGCTACGGGCTCTTGCGCAGCCGTTAATAATTAATAGTTAAAAAAATATCCGCTGCCAAAAAAAAATTATAACTTTGCAAGGATAAATACAACAATATGGAAAGAATATTATTTATTTTCTTGTGTGGTTTACTCGTGTTGCCTTCTTGGGGCCGTCAGCGCACGGTAAAGGAGGCCGATGTCATTGCCCGTACAGTGATGCAAGGCAGGAACTTCGCGAAGAGTAAATCCTTGAAAGGCATTCAAAACATGAAGGTCGTAAGATCTTCTGATATTTTAGACCGTACGGACGTGACAGCCAGTCATGAGGTGTTCTATGCGTTCAAGCCCGAGAGTGATGGCGGTTATGTGCTGGTATCAGCTGATGACTGCATGCCGGAAGTCCTGGCTATGTCGGATGAAGGTGAGTTTGACGAGAACAATATTCCAGATAACATGAAAGTGTTGCTTCAGGATTACGCGGAGGCTTTGGCAGCCATTGAAAGTGGCAAGGCTACGGCCCAGAGCGTGTTTTATCCCAAGTACACGGTGGAAAATGAGGTTGAGCCGTTGCTCGGCGACATCAAATACAATCAGGGTTCGCCTTATAATGCCAAGTGCCCTTTGAGACCGTCAACCCAAACACGCCCGGCTACAGGTTGCGTGGCAACGGCAATGGCGCAGGTGATGCGCTATCACAGATGGCCTCAAGACTATGGCGAAGGCTCTGTAAGCTATACATCCAAGTCGGAAAAGGATACAGTGGAGGTTTCGTATGATTTCTCCAAAGTGAAATTTGACTGGGCCGCTATGATGGATGGCTATAAGGGTACAAAAGGTACCGACTATACGGGCGACGACAAGAAGAGTACGGCTGACTCCTTGAAATATTACACTTGCTCAGGCATACGTTATTACTCGGGTTCGAATATCGCGGTTGACAGTCTGATTGTCTTCAATGACGAGAGTTTCACGGGCTCTGTTCAGCTTATGCTGGCCGACGATGAAGGAAATCTGCTCCAGCCGGTCGGGTCAAGCAAGAATTATTTTAACAAGAGTCACGGCAATTTGGCCCAGTTGGTGACTTTCACATTCTCAATGCCGGGAACATATGAAGACGGCAATTATCGTTTCTATATTGCGACTAAGGTGAATAAGGCTGATGCGTGGAGCTTTGTGGACAAGGCTCCGGATTGGGAAAAATGGTCAGACAAGTCAACCCATGTACCCGCATATGTTCCTGTTGTCAAAAAAGGTGACAAATACTATATAGAAGGCAAAGAGTTTGCATGTGTATATACCCAGAAGGCGATGGATGCCGTGGCTGAGCTTATGGCGGCATGTGGCGCATCTGTTAAGATGTCGTATGGCGCTTCCAGTTCTGCCAGCACGTCTACGATAGCATCTGCAGGCTATAACTATTTCGGTTACGACCATAATGCCTTGTATATAACCTCAAAATACCTGGCGATAGACGGTTGGCACAAACACCTGCAGCAGGAAATGCTGGAAGCTCGTCCGGTGATTTATCGTGGTACGAGTGATTCCGGCGGTGGCCATGCTTTCGTCCTTGACGGTTTCAGATATACCGATGATATTCCATATTATCATGTCAACTGGGGCTGGGGAGGTTCGAGCAACGGTTATTTCCTGATAACATTATTAAAACCGTCGGAGGCCGGTACAGGTGGCAGCGTTTCAAATTATTCCCATGACAACGGCATGATTCTGAATTTCAAGAAGAATGACGGCGTGGAGGAATACAGCCTGGGTGTGAGAGGCATGTCTGTGGACACGACATATGTACTCCCCGGAGGTAAGATTACGGCTACTGTCCCCGCATCTATGATAAATTTGGGTGTAGCGGCTTATACGGGTGCGATGAAAATGTGTCTGAAGTCATCCACGGGTAAGATTTACGATATGGGAACGACCCATAGTGCGTCTGAACTAAAGCAGAATTATTATTACACAAATTCTAAGACGATTACTTACACTATCCCAGCGTCAATGCCGGTAGGAGATTATACACTGACGATGTTTGGCGAGCCTTCTGACGGAAACAAATGTGAAGTATACAACGCTTATGAGATAACGATACATGTCTTGGCTGAAGATCCTTCAACAGCAATAGAAGGAGTGCTGCGTTATGACTTCGACGAGGAGACAAAGACGGCTAAAGTGCGTCGCTTCTCTCTTGTTGCCGCTAACAATGCGCTGCAGTATGTCGGTGACATTGTCGTGCCCGACAGCGTGACCTATCAAGGTGTCAGGTATGAGGTGACCGCCATTGGCGATTCAGCTTTCTTTGAATGCACCGGATTAAATAGCCTGGTAATGTCTGACCACGTGAAGTCTGTGGGCAAACATGCATTTAACGGTTGCACGGCTCTGACAAAGGTACAGTATCCGGCTAAGTTCAAGGGAGCTGTAGAGGCATATACCTTCTACAAGTGTATGGCACTGAAGTCTCTGACCTTGCCGGACAGTATTACTTCTATTGCGACTTATGCTTTTGCTACCAATGGTTTGAAATCTCTGGTCGTTCCTAAAGGCGTAGAGTCAATAGCGACGAAAGCTTTCTATGAGAATGACTCTATAAAGGAGATTACACTCCCTGAAGGCCTGACGACTGTCAGTATGTCAGCGTTCCGTGGTTGTATCGCTTTGGAGAAGGTGAACATACCAAGCACGTTCGCGAAGATACCTAATTACGCATTCTACGGGTGTACCTCGTTGAAGACAATTACATTCCCAAAGACGGTTACGAATATCTCCGCTTACGCCTTCAAGGATTGTTCATCAATGACAGAGATACATGTGTCAGGCGATGCTCCTGCAACATTGGGTACAAAAGCCTTCGACAACACTAATGAATGTCCTATTTACGTTCCGAGCGCAGCGGTAGAGGCTTATAAGATCGCATGGAGCGCATATGCAAGTCGTATCCAGGCCGAGATTACCGTAGGCGTAAACAATATCAAAGTCCTCGACGGCGAGAATGATGCAATCTATACATTGGATGGTGTCAAGGTAGTTAATCCGCAGAAGGGATCTATCTATCTCGTTAATGGTAAGAAGGTTATTCTCAAATAATTTGGGATAGAACGTTTGAAATAGAAACACCCATACAAAGGGTGTTTCTATTTCATTTTAAATATAGCAATGTGATGATATTTAAATATTGTATAGCGTTTGCTCTCAGCTGTATGCCGTTGGCGCTGTGTGCTGACTTGAGCAAGACGGAACAGTCTTTGGAGAAACAGGGATTGGTGGATATCCAGTCATTGGATAAGACTATCAAGGTGAGCCTGATGTATGCGCGCCCGGATAATTTTACAGGAAAAATACTATACAAAGATCTGCAACACGCGTATCTGCATCCCAAGGCGGCACAGGCATTGGTGAAGGCGCAGAAGATACTGAAGAAAACACATCCGAAATATAGTCTGATTGTCTTCGACGCGACTCGTCCGATGAGTATTCAGCAGGTGATGTGGGACGTCGTGAAAGACACGCCCAAATATTTCTATGTCAGTAATCCTGCCCGTGGTGGCGGACTGCATAACTACGGTCTCGCTGTGGATATCTCTATATGCGACGAAAAAGGTGACACGATAACCATGGGGACCAAAGTGGATCACATGGGTAG
>CACXEH010000022.1 GCA_902766625.1 uncultured Bacteroidales bacterium
GACTGTCCCTTACGGCAAGCGGGCGGCCTACATCGCCGCAGGCTGGACAACGAAGGTCTTCAAAGGGGGTATCGTGGAGTTACCTGCGCCCGAGGGCATACAGGCCGTCAAAGTGAAAACTGACGACAAAGGCAGATGGTACGACCTTGAAGGCAAGGAAACCCATCAGCCCGAAAAAGGCAAGATATACATCCGCAAGAGCAAAAAGGTGCTGGTGAAATAACGGTAACGAGGCATCTTATACGCAAAAAATGACAATTTGTAAAGAAATATGACAAAAAAAATAATTATTTTATTGTCGGTATCTAATAATATAGTATTTTTGCACTAAATAAACGAAACTGTCACTCAGATGAAAGGATATACATCATTCTGCTTTTACTTTTATTACTTTACTTTAAGTTAAAAAGTGAAGCGGATATATGATGTCTGAAACCATAAACTAAAACATTTTCCCGCTTCTTGGAAGCGGGATTATTTATATAAATAGTATAGAACAAATGAAAAAGGTTGCGATACAAGGCATTCAAGGTTGCTTCCATGACATTGCAGCTCACAAGTATTTCAAGGACGAGGAAATAGAGTTAGTGTGTTGTGAAACCTTTGAGGACTTATTCAGGGCAATGCATAATGACAATTCCATCTACGGCATGTGCGCGATAGAAAACACCATCGCCGGCAGTCTGCTGCATAACTATGAACTGCTCAGAGAAAGCGACATGACAATTATCGGTGAGCAAAAAATACACGTAGAGCACAGCCTGCTCTGCCTGCCTGACGACAACGAAGAAGACATTGTGGAAATCAACACACACCCTGTGGCACTGATGCAGTGCCGCCAGTTTGTCAAGACAATGCCGCAGTGCAAACTCGTCGAAGCAAACGATACCGCGGGCTCAGCCGAAATGATAAAGAGGCTCAACCTGCACGGCCATGCGGCCATATGCGCCAAAGAGGCAGCACCGATATACGGCATGAAAGTCCTGCACGAAGCGATAGAGGACAACAAGCACAACTTTACACGCTTTCTCGTACTCTGCGACCCATGGAACGCTGAAAAGATGAGAGAAAAAGCCAAATGCAACAAAAGCAGCCTTGTATTCAGCGTGCATCATGAATGCGGACAACTCAGCCAGGTCCTCTCCATCTTCTCCTTCTACCACATTAACATGACAAAGATACAGTCACTCCCTATCATCGGTCACGAATGGGAGTACCTCTTCTATGTCGATTTGACTTACACTGACTACGTGCATTACCGACAGAGCATTGACGCCATACGCCCACTCACGCAACAGTTAACCATACTTGGAGAATATGAAAGCGACAATTAAAAGAAGCATACAACCGGCTGCACGCTTGTCTCAAGTTTCCGAATACTACTTTAGTATGAAACTGAAAGAGATAGCCCGCCGCAACGCCAACGGTGAGGACATTATCAGTCTTGCAATAGGCAGTCCCGACATGCCGCCGTCAACACAGACCATAGAAACACTATGCAGAGAAGCCCGCAACCCTTCCGGACATGGCTATCAACCAACAGCCGGCATGCTGGAGATGAAAGAGGCAATGGCCGGATGGTATAAGCGTTGGTTCAATGTAGACCTTGACCCGAAGACTGAAATACAACCCCTGATAGGCTCAAAGGAAGGAATATTACATGTCACGCTGACATTCTGCAACCCTGGCGACAAGGTGTTAATCCCCGACCCCGGCTATCCCACATATTCCAGCCTGAGCAAGATACTGGGCTGCGAAGTCATTAAATATGATTTGACAGCGGCCACAGGCTGGCAGCCAGACTTTGATGCGCTTGAAGCAATGGACTTAAGCAATGTCAAAATTATGTGGACCAATTATCCCAACATGCCCACAGGCGCACCTGCCAGAAAAGAGACATATGAAAGGCTCGTCGCTTTCGCCCTAAAGCACGGCATCCTCATTGTCAACGATAATCCCTACAGCTTTATTTTGGGACAAGAACATCTGAGTATCTTCCAAGTCGAGAACGCCAAATCCTGTTGCATTGAATTCAACTCTATGAGCAAAAGCCACAATATGCCCGGTTGGCGTGTCGGCATGCTGGCGGCCAATGAAAACTTCATCCGATGGATTCTCAAGATAAAAAGCAATATCGACAACGGCACATTCCGCGCCATTCAGCTCGCCGCCGCAGAAGCATATAGGAATGACGACGAATGGCACCAGAAGTACAATGTAGACATCTATCGCGAGCGCCGGGCGATTGCAGAGGAAATCATGACCGCATTGGGCTGCACCTTTGATCCTGAACAAGTCGGCATGTTCCTCTGGGGACGCATCCCCGACCGTTACGCTAACGTGGAAGATCTGACAGAGAAAGTGCTGAACGAGGCCCACGTATTTATCACACCGGGATTTATTTTCGGTAAAAACGGAGAACGCTATGTCCGCATTTCACTTTGCGCCAAACCCGAAAAGATGAAAGAAGCATTAGAGAGAATCAAGCAAATCATGAATTAAAACAAAAACAACAAATACGACAATGGAACTAGAATTACAACCATTAAACATTCCCGGCATAGAGAACAAACGTCCTGTCGTTATCTCTGGTCCTTGCAGCGCAGAAACAGAAGAACAAGTCCTGTCAACAGCCAAAGAACTTGCCAATGTAGGTATAAAAATCTTTCGGGCTGGTATATGGAAGCCACGCACCAGGCCCGGCAGCTTTGAGGGTATCGGTGAAACAGGTCTGGCATGGATGCAGGAAGTGCAAAAAGAGACAGGTATGCTTGTTACCACAGAAGTCGCTACGGCAAAACACGTTGAGCTGGCTTTGAAAGCCGGCATTGACATTCTTTGGATAGGTGCGCGCACTACAGCGAATCCCTTTGCCGTGCAAGAAGTGGCAGACGCATTGAAAGGTGTAGATATTCCTGTATTTGTCAAAAATCCCGTAAACCCTGACCTTGAACTATGGATCGGTTCAATGGAACGCATCAATGCCGCCGGAATCAAACGCATGGCAGCGATTCACCGCGGGTTTACAACCTATGAAAAAGTCATCTACCGTAACATCCCGATGTGGCATATCCCCATCGAATTGATGCGCAGAATCCCCAACCTGCCCATCTTCTGCGATCCCAGTCACATGGGTGGCTGCCGTGAGTTAATCGCACCGTTGAGTCAGCAAGCCATGGATTTAGGCTTCTACGGCCTGATGGTAGAAAGCCACTGCGAGCCTGACAAAGCCTGGAGCGATGCCAAGCAACAGATCACACCTGATGTGCTGAGCTTCATACTGGACAAACTGGTTATCCGTAATACCGGCGAGACCACAGAAAGTCTCCGTGCCTTGCGCAAACAAATCGACGAACTTGACAACAAAATCATAGAAGTGCTGTCCAAGAGAATGCGCATCAGCCGGGAGATAGCCGAATACAAGAAAGAGCACAATATGGCTGTCGTGCAGCCCGGGCGTTATGACGAAATCATCAACAAGCGCGGTGCCCAAGGCACTTTATGTGGAATGAGCAACGACTTCATGCGCTCCATCTTTGAATCCATACACGAGGAGAGCGTACGCCAGCAGATTGAACTCATCAACAAATAAGGAACAATGAAAATACTCATCCTCGGCGCAGGCAAAATGGGTTCGTTCTTCGTTGACCTGCTAAGTTTCGACCACGAAACAGCTGTCTATGAAGTCGACGTGAAAAAACTGCGCTTTATGTATAATACCCAGCGCTTCACATCACTGCAGGAAATTGAGGCTTTCAAGCCGGAATTGGTCATCAACGCCGTGACGCTCAACCATACGATAGACGTGTTTGAGACTGTAACGCCGTTCCTGCCCAAAGACTGCATCATCAGCGACATCGCTTCCGTAAAGACTAATCTAAAGGAATATTACGAAAAGTGCGGTTTCAGATATGTTTCAACCCACCCTATGTTCGGTCCCACATTCGCCAATCTGGGACAGTTGAGCAACGAAAACGCTATCGTCATCAGCGACGGAGACTATATGGGACGCATCTTTTTCAAAGACATTTACTCCAAATTAGGGTTGAATGTCTGCGAGTACACTTTTACACAGCATGACGAGGTGGTGGCATATTCATTGTCCATTCCCTTTATCTCCACATTTGTATTCTCTGCCGTGATGAAGCATCAGGAGGCACCCGGAACGACATTCAAGCGCCACTTGGCCATCGCCAAAGGAGTGTTGAGCGAAGACCGCAACCTGTTGCGAGAGATTCTGTTCAATCCGCACACACCTGAACAAATGAACAAAATCCAGGATGAGTTGAAAGAACTGACATCCATCATCGCCAACAAGGACGAGAAAGCCTTGGGAGAATATATCACAAGAATCAGCCACAACATACTATAAAAGATTACTTCCGGTTAAAACCTTTCGGTTGAATTATTCAACCTTCCCACCGACAATCGAATCAGGAAATTGGATAACCATGACATGACTCAAGCGGTCAAAGCGGCCTCTGTCTGGTGATGTTTTGATACCGATACCCTGATTTGATTGTTGTTTTATTGTCGTTACGTTCTTGGTTCCAAAGGCTGGAATATAAGTTCCATCGGACGGAATGTACGTTCCAGCCTTTGAAACATACGCTCCATTGGCTGGAACTGAAAACTTGTCGGGCCATCGGTAACACTCCGTCCCCTTGTACTTGATGCAGAGTTCACCGTAGGGAAAGATTGACGTTTTTGTGAAAAAGTTACGTTCTTTTCCGTCAGGTTTAGGATTTTATCTATAACTTTACATTCAGTTTGAAACAAAAGTAATTTATATTCCAAAAATAACAAATTTCAAATTATGAAGAAACTATTTTATTACATGGCCCTTACGCTGGGCATGGCTGTCTGCATGACAGGTTTTACCTCTTGCAGTGACGACGATGACCAACCTCAGATTGCAACTTTCAGCCTCGACATGGCAAGTCTCGACCCGCAGTATGTGGACCAAGAGAACAATTGTATCACAATTACTGAAGGCGAGAGTGCCGAAATGATATTCGTTGTAGAGCCGGCAGAGTTTGCCAAGCAGATTGTGCTCACTTCTGCCGATGAGAGCATCTGCGCCGTTGACGGCCTGAAACTGGTTGCCAAGAAAGCCGGCACAGTGAAGATTACGGCTACGGCTGGCGGAAAGTCTGTTTCCTTCGACGTGGTAGTAAACAAAACACCTATTGACCTCTCGAAACTCACAGGCGACTACGTTGCCCAGGACGGTGACGTGCTGACAGGCACGCTCAACGGCGAAACACAGCCTTACAAGATTTCCATTGCCGACAGTGCAACCATTACGCTTAAAGACCTTACAATAAACGGTGTAAATAGCAGATCTTATCAGTGGGCAGGCATTACCTGCGAGGGCGATGCCACCATCGTGCTGAAAGGCGACAACACCGTGAAGGCATTTTATGAAGACTACCCCGGCATTTTTGCTGCAGAAAAAAAGACCCTCACCATTAAGGGCACCGGTTCGCTCGCAGCCAGCAGCGACTATGCTGCCGGCATCGGTTGCGGATATCAAATGTATTGTGGCAACATCGTCATCGAGGGTGGCATCATCACTGCCACTGGCGGAAGAAAAAGTGCCGGCATCGGTAGCTGTAATCGTGCCGCTTGCGGCAACATCACCATCTCAGGCGGTACAATCACTGCCACTGGCGGTGAGCTTTCTGCAGGCATCGGTTGCGGCTATAATGGCTGGCTTGACGGCACCATTACCATCACCGACGGTGTAACGAAGGTAACAGCCACGAAGGGTAAAGATGCCCCCTACAGTATCGGCGAATCATACTCTGGTAATTTCTTCACAATGACCATTATCATCGGCGGTGTAGAATATCCTAATAGCATCAGTGAAAGCCCATTTACCTACGAGCCGGGCAAGAAATAAACAACCGACTTCCTGAGACGACCCGCCCCACCCTCACCAAGGATGGGGCGGGGATTTTTTTACGACAGAGGTCTTTGGGATCACACCGTATGCGCCATCGGCAATGCGATTTAACAATGCTCCATTATAATTGTATCAAAAACATTTGCCATAATCCTAAAAAATATGGTTACCTTTGTAAAGATAAAGCACATTACGACTATGGGGAATTTCACATGCAAGCCAAATCGTTTTTTGCGCTTCACTGTTTTGTTTCTCGCCCTGACGGTGAGCACCACAAGCTTCACGAAGAAGGATGAGCCGATAGAACAACTGGTGGAGCGTGGGCTGAACCGTGCCACATACCAATCGCTTTATCTGGCGAAGATATTAGCGCCGCAAGCCGACAAACTGCCTCGCACATACGAGAACAACACGCTGAAAACCGTCGGCTTCCGCCGTTGGGTATCGGGATTCTTCCCCGGAGTATTGTGGATGCTTTATGAAAACAACCCTTCCTCCGAATTGAGACATTACGCCGAGATAATGACAGCGCGTGTAGAGCCTGCAAAACACATTACAACCACCCACGATTTAGGTTTCATGCTGTATTGCAGTTTCGGGCAAGGCTACCGGCTGACGGGCAACACACATTACCTTGACGTCATCAAAGAAGGCACACGGAGCCTGCTCACACGTTGGAATCCGCATATCGGCGCCATTAAGTCATGGCAGACAAACAAAAAATGGCAATACCCTGTCATCATTGACAACATGATGAACTTGGAGATGCTCTGCTTCATGACACGGCAGACGGGCGACCAGAGTTTTGTCGATATCGCCGACAAGCATGCACATACCACCATCAATAATCATTTCCGCAAAGATTTCAGTACATTCCACGTCGTCAGTTATGATACGCTCAGCGGCCAGCCTCATGTCAAGAACACTGCCCAGGGTTATGCCGACAACAGTTCCTGGGCACGCGGCCAGGCATGGGGACTATACGGCTTTACCATGATGTATCGCGAGACACACAATCAGACATATCTGCGACAAGCCACACACATAGCCGATTTTTTAGTCAAACACCCTCGCCTGCCTCAAGACAAAATACCTTATTGGGACTACGATGCGCCAGATATACCTGATGCCAAGCGCGACGCATCAGCTGCCGCCATCATGGCTTCTGCCCTTATTGAACTGAGCCAGCTTGACCCTTCACCCATGTCACAGGTATGGCTAAGTACCGCAGAACAACAGTTACGCTCACTGAGTACACCGGAATATCTTGCAGAAAAAGGAGAACAAGGCGGATTCATATTAAAGCACGGTGTTGGCCATCTGCCGGGAAAATCAGAGATTGACGTACCTCTGACCTATGCCGATTACTATTATGTAGAAGCATTGATGCGGCTTAAAAAAATGCTGGCACAACCTACAGGCGCACAGGACCGGCAACAAACATCTGTGCACCGACATATTCCTGCCAATCAAACTACCTGCGACAGATGCCTTTTGGAGTGCACCATTTGTGAAATGGACGGCATACAAAGCTTGGAACAACCAAAACACGAGCATTGACCATGCACTTTGACACTGGTAAAACAAACATAAAACACAGATAGATATGAACAAACTAATTTGTATCGCCTTTTGCGTATCAGCAACACTTTTATTGCCACATCCGAATTACGCTAAGAAAATTCCCGATCAAATAAACTCTGTACAAATCAGAGGCTATGTCGGCCAGCGCATCAATGACTGCATCCAAAAGAGAGTCAAGAAACAGGACGTTGATGAAATTGTGAACGTCTTTGCCAAGCAAGACGAATTACACGACATGTGGGGAACAGAGTTTTGGGGCAAATGGGTACAAGGAGCCATTGCGTCCTACTATTACACCCATGACAAAGACTTATACAACATGATACAATACAGCGTAGAGAAGATGATAGGCTATCAGCTTCCCGACAGCTATATGGGCAACTATGACGAGGCACACCAGTTGAACGGCTGGGATGTATGGGGACGCAAATACACCACATTGGGACTGTTAAAGTGGTACCACCTGAGCGGAGACAAAAAAGCGCTGAAAGCAGCATGCCGGCTGATGGACTACACGATGTCCCAGATTGGCGAAGGCAAGGCCCACATCTACGACTGTGGCATCTATAAGGGAATGGCATCTATTTCAATCCTTGAACCGCTGATGTTTCTCTACAATGCCACCAAGGCACAACGCTATTTAGACTTTGCCCAATGGATTGTCAAAGACTTTGAGAGAGAGGGTGGCCCTCAACTGATTGCCAAAGCAGATATACCCGTTTATAACCGTTTCCCCGTTCCAGGCAACAAGTGGTGGAGTCGTGACAACGGACAGAAAGCATACGAGATGATGTCTTGCTATGTCGGACTTCTGGAATTGTCCAAAGTCATCAATCGCCCCGACTATGTGGATATCGTAGAAAAAGTCGTCAGACACATCATGGATGAAGAAATTAACCTTTGCGGTTCGGGAGCTGCCAACGAATGCTGGTATAACGGCAATCCGCGCCAAACAATACCGGCCTACAATATGATGGAGACATGTGTAAGTTTCACATGGATGCAGATAAACGAACGGCTTCTGCAAATGACCGGCAAACCTGTCTATGCCGACAACATCGAGCATACTTTCATGAATGCCCTGATGGCGGCAATGAAAGACGATGCGTCACAGATAGTGAAATACACTCCATTGGAAGGCTATCGTGTCGAGGGAGAGCATCAGTGCGGCCTGCACATCAATTGCTGTAATGCCAATGGTCCACGGGCCTTTGCGATGATACCACGGATGGCTTATAGCTTGGGGGACAATCATGTGCTGAGCGTCAACTTCTACGCCCCGTCTAAAGCAGACGTTGTCGTTGATGGCAATGAAGTTGTCATGGAGCAGACCACCACTTATCCCCAATCGGGTTTAATAACACTGTCTGTCAATCCTACAACGGAGAAACAATTTACACTGGCTTTACGTATTCCTTCATGGAGCAAGCAATGCACAGTCAAAGTGAACGGCATACCACAGAATAACGTCACACCTGGTTCCTATCACAACATTTGCAGGACATGGAAACAAGGTGACAAAGTTGAACTGGAACTGGACATGCGGACCCGGCTCACGGAACTCAATCACATGATTGCATTACAACGCGGTCCTGTGACACTGGCTCGTGACAGTCGTTTTAACGACGGTGACGTGGATGAATGTTGTTACATTATTCCCGACGAAGACGGTTGCGTAAACGTAACGCCAATAGCTGCACCGGAATCCGTATGGATGGCATTTCAGCTTGAGACTATAACGGGCGCATACAGAGACAATGTCACCAAAAGAACAATACACCTGTGTGATTTTGCATCAGCAGGCAACAACTGGGACAAGAAAGTGCGGTACCGCGTCTGGCTGCCAAAAACACTGTATGCCAAACACGAACCACGATAACTTACTCAGCATTACAAAAAAAAGAAACATTTTATGTCATTCTTGCAAATAATTGTATTTTTGCATAACTAAAACATAAGGAATATGAATAAGATTTTTTTAGTCCTCACATTTGCACTATTACTGCCATTGAGCAGTTGCGCACAGAAGAAAAGCAATACAGCTGAACCGAAACTGCCAGAAGGAGTATACAAAATGGCACTTCCTACTGTTGTTGAAGACAACAAGATACTGGAGAATATCAAGGCAAACTTCAGCGGCAAAGTCGCCGTCATTGACTTTTGGGCGACATGGTGCGGCCCCTGCATGCAAGCCATGAAAAAGATTGACCCCATTAAGGAACAATATAAGAAAAACAAAAAGAACGTAGTCTTTGTATATGTCACAGGCGAGACTTCACCCAAAGCAACATGGGACAACGCCATCAAGAACATCAAAGGCTATCACTACCGCCTGACCGACGATCAGTTCAACACTCTGTTAAAGAGTTTAGGTATCAAGGGAATTCCCACATATCTTATCATCAACACTGACGGAAGCGTAGCTTACAACAATATCAGCACAGGCGGCTATCCAGGTGATGAGATAATACAGGCTGAAATCGACAAGGCATTAGCAAAATAACATAGCGACAACTGGGGAGAACCATCCTTCATGCCACATCATTCAGAGCGGCTTTTGGTATACAGAGCTTCAGCAGGCTCTGGTAAGACTTTCACATTAGCGGCACGCTACATCGCACTTTTATTTAGCGGTGTATCGTTTCGTTCCATCTTGGCTGTCACCTTTACCAACAAGGCTACAGCCGAGATGAAACATCGTATCATCGACTCTCTGTATCGCATAAGTTCCGGTGACATCACCTCGGAAAACCCTTTCATGAAAAAGGTACAGGAATTCATGCTTTCCGACAAAATGCCTGCCGAGATACAGAAGACCGCCAGTTCCATCCTCATACAAATCCTTAACGATTACGACCACTTCTCCATCAGGACCATTGACTCATTCTTGCAGATTTTACTCGCAGGTCTAGCCCACAGGCTTCATTTCAGGGCCAACTATGAGATTGATCTGGACATCAACAGCGCTATCAACAACGCTGTGGACATCATGATTAATAATTATAAAAACGAGAAAGATGATGTCAGAGAAAAGATCAACACTTATATTGAAGACATGTTTCGGGCAGAGAAGTCATGGGATATCCGCAAAGCCATAAAAAAACTATGCTTGCAACTGTCGCAGGAGAACTATCTGATGAATGAGGATATCATTTCCAAAAGTGTGGAAAGCCACGAGGATGTACAGGCATACCGCAGGAGACTGCATAAGTTGCTTGACGACACATTGGTCCAGCCACTCAAGGATTATTTGGACGAATTTGACAAATGCTATAGCCATTATCCCTGGCGTAAGGGCGTCAGTAACAGTATCCGAACATTCATCAATGCTGCAAGGGATTATACTGACACGCCTTACACTTCTGCGCCAAAAACACTGGCGAAAACCGTCAGTGAAAAGGCCAGAAATGAAGTTGCATGGGAAAAAGAATGTGACAACAAGGACGACATATTGCCGTCAATGACATTGCTGTCTAAAATGGATGACCTCATCACTAACAATATTCCCCTTCTCAATTCTGTGCAACTCTCCCTACTCCATATCCATGAGTTATGTCTGTTGAGTCGCGTACAAGAACTTATAGACAACCTGGAGAGGGAGAAGGACTCTACCCTGCTGAGCAAAGCGCCCATCACGCTGTATAAAGAAATGCAAACCGGCGACGCTGACTTTATTTTAGAAAAAGTAGGTATCCGCTACAGCCACATCATGATTGACGAGTTTCAGGACACATCGCATCTGCAATGGGAACTATTTAAACCTCTCGTCAAAGAAATGCTCGACAAAAATGGCACTGTTCTCATCGTGGGTGATATCAAGCAGAGCATCTACCGATGGCGCAACGGCGATTGGAAATTACTGAAAGAAATCAACAGCAAGGAACAACTGGGCAGATATTTCCACGAAAATATCGGCGATATCATACCGCAGAAACGAAATTTCCGAAGTCACGAAAACATTGTCAAGTTTAACCTCTCCTTGTTTAAGTCCGTGTCCAGGCAAATGGACATGGATATCAGTGAGACATCACCGGAATACAACGGCATCATCAAGGACATCTACGATGAAGCCTTTACGCAAGACAACTTAAAAGATTATTACAACAACCGTCGCACCGGCGGTTATGTGCAACTCAAGTTATACCCATACAAAAAAGAAAAGCCAGAGGCAGAAATACTCATACAAGACATGCTGGATGAAATCAACAGATTGATAGACCACAACGTACCCATGTCCGACATTAGCATACTTGTTCGAGGGCACCATGAGGCCAGAGCTATCGTTGACTTTCTGACACAAAAGCATATGCCCGACAACAGTGGCCCTTATGACCACCTTGACATTGTCTCTGCTGAAGCATTTTTGTTATCGTCTTCACTATCGGTAAATATACTTATTAATGCGCTGCGCTTTATCGCGACTCGCAACAACATCGCATTATTCTTTATCGTATCAAAGTATCAGAAAGACATTTTAGGAACAGACATCCAGTGGGAAGATATCCACCGGAGCTATATGCAAGGGACCTATGCGGAACTATTGCCTGACGGTTTTATGGAAAGCATCACAGAGAAAGGTAAAACAACCTGTCGGATTAATCCGTCACTATCGGACCTGCCCTTATATGAACTTATGGAACGACTGGCGAGATTGTTTTTATACAACCGTGACGGCAAACACCCGCTGAAAGACGACAGTTTCCTACTCAGTCTGTTTGACAATGTCTCATCATTTGTTCAACATTATGCCTCTGACCCCGAACTCTTTTTAAATTATTGGGACGACATTTTGAGCAACAACACCATCAGCGGTTCGCCCACAGGTATACAAATTCTCACCATCCACAAAGCCAAAGGACTAGAAAACAAAAACATCTTCGTACCTTTCTGCGATTTAGATATTCTCAACAAAAAATTTAAGGATAACCATATATGGTGTAAGCCTTCCGAGAAGCCATACAATAACATGCCCTTGCTACCTATCCAAACAAAAAAGGAAATGGCTGATTCCATCTACAGTAACGAATATGACAGAGAAGTGTTTATGCAACACATTGACTGCATCAACACACTGTATGTGGCACTGACAAGAGCACAGAAAAATCTATTCATCTCTGGCAAAATCAAAATAAGCGACAAGGATGTCGGCAACAACATAGTATATTACATCCAAAAATATCTCTATGAGATTGACGAAACGGTTTATAGTCCTCAGTCATTCTCGGATGCCGCAGACAATAAAGAGTGTATCATATATCAAAATGGTGAGATATTGTACACATCGGAAGATAAGAAAGAAGATAACATACCGTTGGAACTGCATCATCTGACAGAGCGGTTTGAATTCCGCCAGTCTACAGACTCCTACAGTTTCCTTTACCCTGACGAGAAACGATATAACAGAGAAGCAGCCAAACACGGTCAGCAGTTGCATCTCATCTATTCTGCCATCAATAAGAAAGAGGACACCGATGAGGTCATTAACTTATATCGCCAACAAGGCATCATTGACTCTGACCTTCAAGCCGAGGAAATCCGCCATACCATTGAGAACAGCTGGAAAAACAAACTTGCCGCCAGCTGGTTTGACGGTTCGTGGACACTGTTTGCAGAATGTAATATTCTGGAAAAAGACGAAAACGGAAATCTCCAGAAACATCGCCCCGACCGCGTCATCATCAAAAACGGCACCTGTATCGTCATCGATTTTAAATTCGCTAAAGAAAGTGATGAATACACCGATCAGGTCAGACGATACATGATCCTGATGCGCAAAATGGGATATGAAAATATCCTCGGCTACTTGTGGTACATTGGTGACAATAAGACTAAAGTTGTGGAGGTAACACTATGACACCTTTTCTAAAAGAAATAGCACAGGACCTGTATAAGAAATACGGCAATGACATGAGTCGCGTTGCTATGATATTTCCAAACAAACGTGCCGGTATCTTCATGAATGAGTACTTCTCTCAGATCATGGGTGACAGTCCGCTATGGGCTCCGACGTACATCAGCATCAATAACCTGTTTGACCAGTTATGCCCTTTCAAACACGACGATCCCATACGTTCTAACTTCTTGCTCTACAACATCTATCGCAAGATAGCACACAAGGAAGATGACATATACTTTGATATAAACTACTTCTATTCCTGGGGACAGCAACTTATCAACGACTTCAACAACATTGACAAAAACATGGTTGATGCTGAACGAATACTGTCCAATGCGTCCGAAATATGGAAACTGGAAGAACTGGGTGATGACGAAACGACGCAAATACTGCGAGATATCTTCATGCACATTCCTTCAGACAAAAATAATAACGGCAAAGCCTCCATCAGAAACGACTATCACAAAATGTGGAACGATTTGTATAGCATCTACAAAGAATTCAACCGTCAGTTGCAACAGCGTGGTGAAGCGTATGCCGGCGCACGTTGCCGATATGTGGTGGAAAACTTAGAAAGAGGTGAGATGCAATTGCCTGCACAATATGACCACTATGTGTTTGTTGGTTTCAACGTTTTACTACAATGCGAGAAACGTCTGTTCCGATTCATAAAAGACAAGGGCAAGGCCACTTTTTACTGGGATAGCGACCAATACTTTTGGGAGAAAGAGTCTTATTTCACGTTCAACCGAAGTCTGAGACATAATATAAACGAGTTTTCCAACGCTATTCCTTTTGAAAAAACTTCACATATAGGTGAGCAACAGATTGAATTTGTAGCCACATCTACGCTCAACGGCCAAGCACACTACGTCACCCAATGGCTTAGCAAACACCTGACCACAGATGAAGAGCATCGCACCGCCATAATCTTATGTGATGAAGGTCAACTTCAGGCCGTACTTCACGCCATACCCGGCAACAGCGACACCCTTCCGGGTAAAAAAGTCACAGAGGTTAATGTCACCAAAGGATTCCCCCTCGGTAATACGCCAGCCTATACCTACGTCACCCGGTTTTTAGAAAAACATAACATCCGAGAGCAATCAGCCCTTGGAGAACTATTAGACCAACTCGGCGAGCAAATCAGGGTTGAGGCTCATCGCACTCTGGCCATTCATCCACAAAACTCATGGGAAGGCAACTTGTATGCAGAATCTTATTTCCAATGCTATACCACCATCAACAGGCTCAAGGAAATCCTGAACGAGAATATTCTTAATATCAAAGGTATTACACTACAGACGCTGTTGCTTCAAGTATTGAGGAGCCAAACTATACCATTCAAGGGCGAACCAGCCACGGGACTTCAAATCATGGGTATGCTTGAAACGCGCAATCTGGATTTTGACGAAATACTTATGCTTGGCGTCAATGAAGGCAATGTTCCCAGAAAAACCACCGACCATTCTTTCCTGCCGTACGATTTGCGCAAAGCATTCCAACTGATGACCAACGAAGAAGAAAGCGAGATTTATGCATACAATTTCTTCAGACTTCTCCAGCGGTGCAAACATATCACCTATGTATACAACACTCAGGGGGAGAACAACTGCGAGATGTCGCGTTTCCTGCAACAGTTACAATACAGCGCTGATTTTAATATCAAACATCTTATACTCAAGGAAAGCCAAAAGAATAGTATCCGCCGTGTCTCTGGCGTTCCCGAAGAAGATGTACAACTCGTTATGAAAACAAAGACACATCTCTCACCAAGCGCCATAAACCATTACACGGAATGTCCAATGAAATTCTATTTCAGCGACATCGTCGGACTTCAAGAGCACATCAGAGAGAACCTTATCATGCCAGCCAACACACAAGGCTCTATATTCCACGAAGCTGCACAACTATGTTTCGGGCATCTCATAGCAAATAAACAAAAAGATTTGTATGGTTACCCTGTCTCCCCCGAAGAGATAAAACGCCTTGCTAAAAATGATCTCTTGATAGAGAAATATCTGCTACAGGCTTTTTTTATTGTCAGTGGCAATGACGCACTGAACGACAGTAACATTTTAAAGCAATATATCAATGAGACGGGCAACTCCGCCATCGTCTGTGCTTCTTTCAGGGACAAACAAGCAGAAGGAAGGAATTTCCTAAACATACATCCCGAGCTTGCCTCTTACACCAAAGAGTCACATACAGCAGAGTTTAAAGTCTTGAAGGCTTACCTGAAGAACACACTTCTCTTTGATGCCAAATGGGACGATATGCATATTGTTTCTATGGAATCAAAATATGACACACAAATCGAGGGTATTGACATCGGCGGATTTATTGACCGTCTGGACGTTGTCAAAATAAACGATCAATACACACTGCGTGTCGTTGACTACAAGACTGGAACATATCAGGATTCCAAAATCAAATTCACTGACGTAGATTCGCTTTTTGAAGACAAGGATAAACACTATATTTTCCAAACTTTTGTTTACAGTCAGTCATGTCTGGAAAAAGATGAACCTTTTGGCTTGAAACTGCCTGTCGCACCGCTGCTGCTATTTACACACAAAACAAGTAACAGAAAATTTTCGCCCTACATCAAGAATGTCAAAGAAAAAAGCGAGACGGAAGAGATTCATAGCTTTGAAAAAGAGTTAGCCTCAGCCTTCCGTGAAAGGCTGGCCGTATGCATAAAAGCCATGAAAGCCTCCGAATATAATGTAAAAGAAGAAAACGAATGTGAGATGTGTGCATTCACCCTACTATGCAACAAGAAACAAAAAAAGTATTGACTTCAATAATCAATACTTTTCTTGTAAACTCGTAGAAAGTTATTCCAACGTAAAATGAGGAATAATCTTTGTCAGCAAATCTTCAACGGATGACAAATTGCATTTTTCTTTCAAGATCAGTAAGATTGTATCATCACCTGCTACTGATCCGATGATTTCCGGAATAGTATAATTATCTATTTCCGCTGCCAGGCTACTGGCATAGCCATGCAATGTTTTTATCACTAACAGATTGGCCGAAACGGTAGCCTTGAGAAATCCGTAATTCTGCACAATACGCGTCTTGGATTTTCTGAAAGCTAATTCATTGGTATTTGACATGTTGGGCAATGTGTAGAATGATTGCCCTTCGTCATTGAAAACCTTAGATACCTTTAATGCATGCAAGTCACGCGATAATGTCGGTTGAGCTACTTTGAAACCTTGCGACTGAAGATCTTTCAATATTTCATCCTGATTGTCAAAGTGTTTGTTCGCCAACAAGTAACGCAATACTTCCAAGCGTGTTTTCTTTGCTGCCATATTTTATCTGGTACTTATAAATTGACACAAAATTAATAATATTTATTCATTTCCCCCTATTTTAAATAAAATTATTTTCATTTTCTTAATAAATCACATAAAAAACGCTTATAATCTATAAGGGAATCAAGAGATACTGATGACTTTCAGGCTTTAACTGTCAGCCTTTTTCCAGAGATGATAATTTTACTTAAACATCATAAAAGTATGCAGGATATGCCACCTTCATAGCATATCCTGCATAGATTGCGACGGGTTTGCCAATTATTTCACATATATTTTTCTGACACTACCGTCATCCATCTTCATGATAATACTCTTATGTACGCATCCTTGATTCTGCAAACCAAGCCGACATGACATCCTGCTTCTGTCAGAATGTCATGCCGGTTACGAAGCAACTCCATAATTTTAGAACGGGTTTTGCGGTTTAGCCCAGTCATAGAATGTCTTATACTTGCCTCGGCGAGGCGCACCCGGCTTATCCGGGTAGAAATCTTTGAACTCATCTACACGGGCCTTCAGTTTGGCTACTGACGTTTTCAGCTCATCACTCGCTTCATCATACTTTACCGGCTGCGTGAAGCGCGGGTCGTTGCGATAGTTATATATTCGTCCGTCCCAGAAATAAGCCAGACTATCGTTCATGGCATATCGTGAAGCCTTCGGCGATGGTGACGTCGGCCATAACGGATTGAAGTGAATCAGGACCATGTCTTTCTTCACAGGTCCCTGACCGGTCAATTCGGGATAGAGGCTGACACCGTCTGTAACCCAGTCAGCAGGAATTGATACACCCATAGCATCTGCCATTGTTGGAAGGATATCCGTGAGGTCCACGAGGTGATCTTCTGTCCTGGGCTTGATTTTGTCTCCCCATGTGATAATCATCGGCACATGGGTACCGAAATAGTTAGCCTCACCTTTGCCTCCGCGCTCCATACTGCCGTCGGCAGTGCGCGTCACGATACGCGTAGATGTGCCGTTGTCAGAGGAGAATATAAAGATGGTATTATCCCATACACCTTTTGCCTTCAGATGTCGCACCAGATTACCTACCTGTTTATCCATGTATTTCACCATATGGCGGAAGTAACATGTGTCTTGCCCGTCGGTGAAACGGCTGCCATAGTCAAGGTCCCATTCCTCTGTATCGGGAGTAGCCACATGGGGTGTGTGGACAAGCGGCTCTGTGTAATAGAGCAGGAAAGGCTTGCCCGCCTCCACCTGACGGTCTATATAGTCGAAAGCATATTCCTCCATCTGGTCCGGGCCATACTGGGCATACTCAAAATGGCGACCGTTGTTGTCCCAGATGCTGTTGGCGTAACGATCAGTATGCGTGGCATCGCGCGACTCCTTGTAAAGGGTGACCTGTGAACAGAACGACTCGTCAAACCCCAATCGGCTAATCATCTTACGGTCACGCCCGAGCTGCCACTTACCGACTATAGCCGTATTGTAGCCTGCCTGCTGCGCCAGATGGGCAAAGGTATTCTCATCATCGTTCATATAGCCAAAGGCTACATAGTTGCGGTCATTGTACTGTCCCGTCAGCACCTGCACACGACTCGGAGAACTCAGAGGTTGTGCATTCATATTGGTATACCTGATGCCCTGACAGGACAGTGAGTCTATATTTGGAGTCTCAAAGTCCGCATTGCCATAGCATCCAAAACACTCTGCGCCGATGTCGTCGGCGAAGAAGAAAACAATGTTTGGCTTTTGCGCCTGCTGCTTGGGTGACGAACCGCAGCCACACAATGCTGCTGAACCTAATACGCCCAGACTGGAATAAAGTAAAACGTTTTTTTGCATCTTTGCGTTTTTTGTGTCTATCCGGTCAAGCCGCAGCAATGACCCGATAACAATTTCATTGATACAAAGATAAAAACTTTATATAACAAAAAGGGAAAGCAGACAAGATAAAAAATCAGGCAGTCAAAAAATGACTGCCTGACAAATGATCTGTCTCTCTGGCGGAGAGGGAGGGATTCGAACCCCCGGTACCTCTCGGTACGGCGGTTTTCAAGACCGCTGTAATCGACCACTCTACCACCTCTCCTAAATTAAGAAAGCGCTCCATGACCGGATTGCGAGTGCAAAAGTAATAGTTTTTGCGCACATGGACAAAATTTTATGAAAATATTTTTTTCACAATATTTTATATAGCATCACTGCAGTTGTCCTGCCGCTGTACTGACGGCGCTCCGTCGCATCTCGAGAGATTAGCTTCCGCCCATCGCCTGACGCGACATCTTCCTGTATTCCTGCGGCGACATCTTGGTCTCCTGACGGAACATTCTGGCAAAATGTGTCGGATAGTCAAATCCCAGTTCACTCGCTATCTCATTGACGCTCATCACGGTATCCCGCAACAGGTATTTAGCCTGCCTGACTATTTTCTGACGGATGTAATCCCTGGCAGTGACATGGAGTTCGCGTTTGACGATATCGCCGAAGTAGTTTGCCGACAAGTTGAATTGCTTGGCACACCAGGCCACCGTGGGCTGTCCGTACTGGGCAGGCGACGGACTTGACAAGTAGGAGTCCAGTATGTTGTCCAGACGCTCGCGGATACCAAGATTGTCTGACCGATGGCCGCTGTATTCACGTTCAAAGAAACGTTTGCAATACGACAGCAACACGCCTATGCCCAGACGTATCATGTGATCTGACAGGTAATCCCGACTTGACAGCAACTCCGCCTGGATATTCGCATAGCAGTTCAGGATGATGCCACGCTCTGCTGCGGTCAGAGTCAAGGCACCATTGACATCATGGTTAAAGAAATCAAACATATAGAAATCGCGTCCCAGTCCTGTGCGCACTATCAATTCGGGCTTGAACAGAAGCATCCAACCACGGGGCTTCACGCTGTAGTCCAGATTCATAGACACCTCCTGGCCTGGCCTTAACCAGAACATCGTCCCGGCGTCATAGCGTACTGCCGAACCGCTTTTCACCAGCTCGCCGAAGTCGGCATCCATCAGGACCATGCAATACATGTCAAACACGATAGGGTCAAACAACGCCAGCTTTGCACGCGAGAGGTCACCCACCGTAACAAGATGATGCACCGTGGGTTGATAGAAATAAGCATTGATTTGTTCTATATCAGTAATCCGTACCATAAAACCGACCATTTTTACATTTATCCGCTGCAAAAATAAATAATACTCCGCAATATCAGTAATAATGGTCGCAATTTCCGTAAAAATGTTTCCGTCCACTCAAGATAAAGCACCTAACTTTGGCATGTGAATATCAACATGATTTTTAATCAATAAAACAACATACAGTTATGGCAGTAAAATTTTATCTTCCCGAAAATCAAGTTCCTTTGGAAATGCATAAAGTGCGTGTCGTGCAGAAACTCAGCCTGCACCCCGTTGAGGAGCGCAAGAATCTCATGCAGGAAGCCGGCAACAACACCTTCCTTCTGCACAACAAAGACATATACATGGACATGCTCACCGACTCGGGTGTCAATGCCATGTCTGACCTCCAGACCGCTGCGATGATGCAGGCCGACGACGCCTACGCCGGTTCGGAATCGTTCTATCGCTTTGCGCGCGCCGTTAAAGATGTTTTCGGATGCGACTACGTACTCCCTGCCCATCAGGGTCGTGCCTGCGAGAACATTCTCAGCGAGGCATTTGTCAAACCAGACAAAGTCACCCTGATGAACTTCCACTTCACTACGACCAAGGCCCACATCACCCGTGTGGGCGGCAGGGTTATCGAACTGGTCAAGCCCGAAGGCGTTATCCCGCAAAGCACAGTTCCCTTCAAGGGCGACATTGATCTGGAAAAACTCAAGGAGACCATTGAGGAGCTCGGTCCGGAAAATGTCGGTTTCGTCCGCATCGAGGCAGGCACCAATCTTATCGGCGGCCAGCCTGTCAGTCTGGAGAACATGCTGGCAGTGTCAGACATATGCCATCACTACAAAGTGCTGTCAGTCCTCGACGCCTCACTCCTGCAGGACAACATCTACTTCATGAAGAAGCGTGAGGCACAATGCAAATACATGGAGACAAAGGAGATTTACCACCTGCTGGCCGACAAGATGGACATCATCTACTTCTCCGCGCGCAAACTGGGCTTTGCCCGCGGCGGTGCCATCATCACCCACAACAAGAAACTCCACGACACCATGATGGAGTACGTACCACTCTACGAGGGATTCCTCACCTACGGCGGCATTGACGTGCGCTCCATCGAAGCCATGACACAAGGACTCTATGAGTCGCTCGACATGGAATATCTCAGCCAGGGACCGGAGTTCATCGAATACCTTGTCAATGAGTTGAGTGCCTATGGTGTACCCATGATAACACCTCCGGGCGGTCTCGGCGCCCATCTCGACGCTCAGGCTTTCGTACCCGACATGCCCCACAACCAATATCCCGCCGCCGCTGTCGGTGCGGCACTCTACATTGCCGGTGGCATACGCGGCATGGAGCGTGGCACACTCTCGGAGCAGCGCGAACCCGACGGCACAGAGCGCTACGCCGAGATGGAACTCCAGCGACTGGCCATACCACGCCGCGTATTCACTCTCAGCCAGGTGAAATATTGTGCCGACCGCGTCAAGTGGCTCTGGGACAACCGTCAGCTCATCGGCGGACTGGAATGGGTTATGGAGCCGCCTGTGCTGCGCTTCTTCTACGGACGACTGAAGCAGATAGGCCACTGGCAGGAAGAACTCGTGTCAAAATTCCGTCAGGACTTCGGCGACAGCCTGTAATCCTCCCTCCGCACACTGCCCTTAACGCAGGCAGCAAGCAGGAAAGACACATATACCCGACTTGTCGGTATCCCTGATTACTGACAGCATCATAACAACTTTCCTCCTTGATAAGAATTCTCACTTATCAGGGAGGAAAATTTCATTTATGCCGATAAGTTGTGCGTTCCAAAGGATGGAATGTCAATTCCACGTCATGGAACCTACGTTCCATAGGTTGGAATGTAAGTTCCATCCCGTGGAACGGACGGCATAACGCGTCAGGGCGATACACAGACAGGCATCCGTCTTGCCCACACTTGCCATAAGCTTCAACGCCGTGCCTTGCCGCCTGGCTTCTTCAGTTTCAGACAATACTCCCAGCCGTCGTTGCGCTCTATGCTGTAGTCCAGGGGCACCAGTTCCAGCTCCATGCCGAAACGGTCGGCAATCTCCAGATATTCATACAATGTCCTTCTGTCCACAGCCACATCGTAGCCGAGGCGTTGGTTGCCTACGATATCACAGACATAGC
>CACXEH010000023.1 GCA_902766625.1 uncultured Bacteroidales bacterium
AAATAAGTTTATATCACAACGCACATCCATGTGCAATAAAGTCCTGAAGGCCATGAGGCCTTTCAGGGCTTTATTTTTTTATCACACAAAAACAAGTGCAAAAGTTCAAAGGCGAAACACTTATTTTTCTCCGCGATGTAAGTTCCATTACTTGGAATGAAAAAAAAACACGCGACATTCCATATCAATATAATACGTAACCCACGCGCAAGAGCCCTATGCCTTGCTGCCCACAGTTGGAAGAAGCAAATAAAACAGCCGTCAATGCAAATAAAGATTAATCCCTGCGAGTTTATAACTCACAGGGATTAATCTTTGAAGGGTGCCCGGTGGGACTCGAACCCACGACATTCAGAACCACAATCTGACGCTCTAACCAACTGAACTACGGGCACCATTTCCGTACTTTTGGTTACAAAAGCGGTGCAAAATTAACACTTTTAACGGGTTCCACCAAATATTTCTGATATTTTTTTCTATTTCAATTCACAGGGAAGCGTCAGAAACTGATAGTAAAGCGTCTTTGCTATGCGTTCATGCCCGGGTGTATTAGGGTGCAGACGGTCTGTGTCCGGTTTGTTGAAATACCGGTAATGCTCTTGTTTCATAGGATAAAGACCGCTCAACGAATACAAATCAATCACTGGAACCGACCACACATCGGCTGTCTCACGGATAGCCTTCACATAATCCTCCACATAGAGACCGAGCCTGTTGGCATAGGTTTCGTCGGGTTGGATATTTTTTTCACTAAATGTGGCAAAAGCACGGTGTATGGGTGTCAAGATGACAATCTGCTTATCGGGATAAACACTCTTCAATTTATCCATTGCAATATTTATGCGCCCTCTCAGGGTCTTGTTGTCCATATTCAGCTCGCGATGCATACGCGCCACCTTAGCCTTCGGTCGGCTCAGGGCAACGACTACAGAGTCCTCCTTTACGGTGAACCAATCACCCAATGGAATATCTGTAATAAAATCATTGGTTCCCATAAAAATCGTAATGGCATCTACATCGCCGCCATGCTCCTTATTCAACCTATCTGTCTGCCGGGGAATGTCATTCCACTGCCTGCCGCTGATGGCATAGACATAGGGGGTTATGCCCAGCCACTCGTGGAGATAATCCCAGTAATGCATATTAGTTCTGCCTTTGGAGTCGGTGCCCTTTGTCTTTATATTCGGATCGGTAATTGAGTCACCGAAAAACGCAACTTTCTTATTCTTCCACGGATGGACGACAGTTTTGGGAACAACATAAGACACCGGTGCTATGAGACAAAGGAATAATATCAGCACTTTGATTTTAGTATTCATATACATAATTGTTTACACAAAAGTACAAAAAAGCACAAACTTCCGAAACTTTTATAAAAAAACTTGCATCTTGAATATTTGCATTAAACTAAAAAAACTATCTTTGTAATGTCAATAACAACTTTGGATGCAACCGTCTGAAAAAGGTACATCCCTAAAACAAAACTACTATCGGACGCTTCAAGAAATTCAACAAGATCAGATTACATCATGAAGGTACGCACACCCTCATCTTGTGTGGTATTATCTATGTATTGGTCAACACGTTAGTCTACTCATTGTGCAAACTCACTATACCGTTTTATCTGGCATTAGCCATTACATCTACCATTTACATCATCCTCTTTAACTTCTTCCGCTGCCCCATCCGTTTCTTCAACGGTGACACGGAAAGACTGGTTATCGCACCCGCCGACGGAACAATAGTCGTACTTGAAGAGACAATGGAGAATGAATATTTTCATGACAAACGCATCATGGTCTCCATCTTTATGTCTTTATGGAACGTCCACGCCAATTGGTTTCCTGTTGACGGCATTATCAAGATGGTCAAGCACGAGGACGGCAATTTTCATCAGGCATGGCTACCCAAAGCCAGCATGGAAAATGAGCGGTCAACGGTTATCATAGAGACACCTCAAGGTGACGACATTCTTGTCCGGCAAATTGCCGGAGCCATGGCGCGGCGTATCGTGAGCTATGCGCATGAGGGTGACGAATGTTACATTGACGAACATCTTGGATTTATAAAATTCGGTTCGCGCGTTGATATGTATCTCCCCTTAGACTCTGAATTGTTAGTCAAGCAAGGACAGAAGACTACCGGTGACATGACCATTATTGCTAAACTACCTGAACGCAATGGCTAATATCATAGTCAGAAACATTCCTAATTCCATCACCTGCTGCAATCTCATATCGGGAGCATTAGCGACAATGACTGCCTTCGCAGGTGATTATACTACAGCGCTGACATTTATCATTGTCGGTGCGGTATTTGATTTCTTTGACGGTTTTTCCGCCAGACTTCTCCACGTATCCTCTCCCATTGGAAAGGAACTAGACTCGCTTGCCGACAACATCACCTTCGGGCTCGCTCCGTCTGCGATAGTATTCGCATACATGAGCGAAATATGCTCTCCAGACATTCACATATTAGCTTATGTCGCCTTCCTGATAGCCGCATTTTCCGCCATAAGATTGGCAAAGTTCAACCTGGACGAACGGCAGACGACATCTTTCATTGGTTTGCCCACACCAGCCAATGCCCTCTTCTGGGGCGCCTTCATCATCAGCATGAAAGACCTGTTGGCAAATGTCTCTCTCAATGTCAACATCATTCTTCTTCTCATCTTCCTCTCCTGCTGGATGCTGATTGCTGAAGTCCCGATGTTCGCATTGAAATTCAAGAATTTCTCTTTCAAACAAAACAAGGTCAGATTTCTGTTCATCATTTCCAGCATAATACTCATCACCCTGTTCCTTGTCGCAGAAAAGAGCCTTGCCGGTGTATGGCTTACAATTGTATGGTACATCATCCTGTCTCTTGTCACCAACAATAAAAAATAACTGGTTCATATGGGAACAATCACACTTCTTATTATACTGTACATTATATATTTACTATATAAAAGCAGAAAGGAACTAACCCGTCTGTTTTCCAAGTACTCCGCACCAAACTCTCAGGCCGACACCGCTACCAAGCGGACAAATAAATCTTCCGGTTCAACTAAAGAGGATATACTGGGTGGCAAAGGAGAGTATGTTGATTTTGAGGAAATCAATGATGACAAAAACACAAAATAACAAATCACAACAATATGGCTAAATTTAAGAGAATACTCCTCAAACTTAGTGGCGAGAGCCTGATGGGGGAACAAGGATACGGCATTGACGTGAAACGTCTAAATGACTATGCAACTCAGATTAAGGAAGCCAATGACAGTGGTGTGCAAATAGCAATTGTCATCGGCGGAGGCAATATCTTCCGCGGACTCAGCGGAGCTGGCAAAGGTTTTGACCGTGTCAAAGGAGACCAAATGGGCATGTGTGCCACAGTCATCAATAGTCTGGCCCTCAGCAGTGCGCTCGGTGCCGTAGGCGTTAAATCACACGTCCTGACAGCTATACACATGGAACCCATTGGAGAGTTTTACAACAAATGGAAGGCTATAGAATACCTTGAAAAGGGTGAAGTCGTCATCTTCAGTTGCGGAACAGGAAGTCCGTATTTCACAACCGACACAGGCTCATCACTCCGAGGCATTGAAATAGAGGCCGACATCATGCTCAAAGGTACTCGCGTCAACGGTATCTATACAGCCGACCCTGAAAAAGATAAGACTGCCACGAAGTTTGACGACATTACTTATGATGAGATATACACACGTGGCCTGAAAGTTATGGACCTGACAGCCACTACCATGTGCAAGGAAAACAATCTGCCGATATATGTATTCAATATGGATGTTTACGGCAATCTGAAGAAAGTTCTTGCAGGCGAACCCATAGGGACATACGTTCACAATTGAGAAAAACATTTCATACAAAAAAAGCAACGGGATGAAAAGTATTACTTTTCATCCCGTTGCCCGATATTTGTCTGATGACAGACTTAATCTTCTGTCTTAGCAACAAATTTCTTCTCCTTAATACGAGCTTTCTTACCAGTAAGCTTGCGCAAATAATACAATTTAGCACGACGCACCTTACCTGTCTTCTCCAATGTAATACTGTCAATGTTAGGAGAACCCATCGGGAAGATACGCTCAACACCTACTGTACCAGACATTTTGCGAACGGTGAAACGCTTAGAATCACCATGACCGGAAATCTTGATAACGACACCACGATACAACTGGATACGCTCCTTGTTGCCTTCAATAATTTTGTAAGCTACAGTGATTGTGTCACCAGACTTGAAAGCAGGATATTCTTTCTTTTCAGCCTGAAATGCTTCTTCAGCAATTTTGATTAAATCAGCCATTTTTAATTGAATCAATTAAATTAATAATACGCGCAACATAAACAGGGAACTCTACATCCTGCCAGCGATTACGCAAAAGCGGTGCAAAAGTACAAAAATATTTTCATTCCATCAAAATATTCTTGCGTTTTTTAAATAGGAATGTCTGCGTTAGTCCACGGAATAAGAGATACATCAGGAAAGAAAACCACAGCGCATGATTATGCCAAACGCCACCGAGAAGATACCATCCAGCAAAAAATATAATCGTTGCTATGACCGCAGAAAGAAGCATTTCAGCAGTCATAGTCAGCCCAATAAAGATACCATCCCACAGGAAAGCCGCAAAGCCGGCAAAAGGCACGAAAACTACCCAGATATAATAGTCAGCAGCAACATTTAAGACTTTACCTTTGTTCGTAAGAAGGCTTAAAAAAGGTATACCTGCGATGAGATAAACTAAGGTAAAACACAACATTACAGCCATTCCCCAGACAAATAACGTTTTTGACAAAAGAAACAGTTCTGCGCTATGTCCCGCACCATACATACGGCCTGAGATAGCTTCGCCGGAGTTTGCGAAGCCGTCCATAACATAGGAAAAGAAATAGAATAATTGCAACAACAGTGTATTTGCGGCAAGAACCAATTCCCCCTGACGCGCACTGACGGATGTAAAGAAGACAGTAACCGCTATCAGGCAGATAGTGCGCAAGAATATATCTTTATTGACATTCGCGAAACGCCTCATCTCCTTCCACTCTATCACGGAAATACCATGAGGAAAACCGCAATAGGAACGAAATAATTTATAGCGCAACATCAAGGCAATAAACAATCCCACATATTGCGCTATAACCGTACCGAAAGCGACGCCGTCAATTTTTAAGCCAAGACAATAAACAAGGAACAAACTGACCGGTATGTTCACCAAGTTTTGTACTATGGCGACAAGCATTGGGATGCGTGTATTTTGCATGCCTATAAACCAGCCTGTCAACGCTGTAGTCAACATGACTGCCGGAGCGCCCCAGATACATATCCTAAAATAAGTCATCGTCAGGCTGTCTATTTCGGATGACGTGCCTACCAATGAGAACACCAGTTTGCCGAGAGGAACATGCAAGAGTAACAAAAACACAGAAATTGCTCCTGCAAATAATGCTGATCTGACAAAATACGCTTTAACCTTCTCGCTGTTGTTCTCTCCCAATGCCTGTGCTGTCAGTCCACTTGTACCAGCGCGGAGAAAACCGAATATCCAATATATAATATTGAGCACCAGACCGCCAACAGCTATCGCTCCAATATACGATGCACCCATGTGGCCTACGATAGCAACATCCACCATTCCCAATAACGGAACAGTGACATTGGAAACAATAGCCGGCAATGCTATACGAAAAATTTCTTTTGAAAGTAAACCACATCGCATAGTATCTGTTTTTTTAGAGCACGCATTCAACTTCCTTAAACATATACCTCCTCTCACGATTTTCCTCATCCCGCAAAATCAAATGACCATCTTGCAGAACATCAACAATCTGGGCCATGAATAAGCCGTTAGTATCGCGGTAGGGATGCATGCCTTCTCGACGGAATAACATTTCTTTATATTCTTGCCGAATATGTTGATATTGGCAACGTTCAAGTTTGTTGTAATAATAGTCGAAGTAACGCAAGAACAAATGTAACAGCTCCTCCCTATCAAACGTTTTTCCCGTAATCTGCATGAGACTAACAGGATTGGGCGCATCACTGTTGAATAAATCCTGATTGACATTGATGCCTATACCAATGAAACTTTGGGCTACATACGCAGATGTCAATGTTAATTCTATTAATATGCCACAGACTTTCTTCACGTCATAATATATGTCATTCGGCCATTTTACCACAAAACCACCGACCTGATCATTAAGAGTTGTACATGCCGCCAGACTTACAACCTCAGAAAGTAGAAACTGATTTTTTGATTGAAGGAAAGTCGGCCGGACACATAGTGTAAGCAATAGATTCTTTCCTGCATCACTCTCCCAATGATTGCCCGTCTGTCCACGTCCGGCTTGCTGATAATCGGCCCACAGAAGCAAACCGTTACCATCCACGCCAGAAGCAACCATTCTATGAGCTTCCGCATTAGTAGAATCAAGCGTGTCAAAATGTTTTATCCTGTAACTCTGAAAACAATCCATACATCTTAATGAGCAATCTTTGGTCTCCAGTCTGATGCACCAAATGCATTGGGGTAGTGCTTTATCCTATAGAATCGGCCTTCTTTAATGACAGATATTATGTCAAAGCGAACAGCCATGTCTATTTTTTTCAAATTCACATATACATTGGCAGCTTGCAGGACATTGCGTATTTTCTCATCATCGACACTGTCTTCAGGTGAGCCAAAATCCTCTGAACTTCGTGTCTTGACTTCAACAAAGACCAATATGCCTTTTTTCTCTGCGATTACATCAATATCCTTATGGTCATATTGCCAGTCTCTTTCTTTAATATTGTAGCCGTGCATGACCAGATAGCGGGCTGCAGCCTCCTCACCCTGCTTTCCAAGAATATTGTGTTCTGCCATAGTATGATAATTCCTTTACTTTCTTCTTTCTTTAAAAAAACGTTTCAGCAAATCAGTTGCTTCTTCTTGTAATACGCCGGATACGACTTCCGTTTTAGGGTGCAAAACCTGAGGGGCAAACTCAGTATATCCGTGCTTGGGGTCCGATGCTCCATATACCAGCCTGCCAATGTGCGCCCAGCCAATTGCACCTGCACACATAGGACAAGGCTCCAAGGTGACATACAATGTGCATTCATCAAGATATTTTCCACCTAAGCCATTGGCAGCAGCTGTTATTGCCTGCATTTCCGCATGAGCGGTCACATCAATCAGTTTCTCCGTCATATTGTGGGCACGAGCCAAGATGCGGTCCTTGCACACAATCACGGCACCTACAGGAATTTCGCCCTCTGCATAAGCTCTTTTAGCCTCCTCAAGAGCTTTGTTCATATAAAACGTATCATCTGGCATAAATCGGCATATTAATGATACAAAGGTAGCGATTAAAAACAATTCATTAATGGATATATCGTATTTTTCACCAACAAAAAAGGCAGTGGCCTATGCCACTGCCAAAATTAAATTCATTAAAACAGAGATTTCGAATCTTATGCTTCAGCAGGTGTTTCCTCTACGGGTGCTTCTGCCTCGGGAGCCTCTGGTGCATCAACTGGAGCATTTTGTGCAGCAGCTTCTGCAGCAGCCTCTTCTGCAGCTTGCTTCAAAGCCTCAGCCTTAGCAGCTTCAGCAGCAGCTTTCTTTTCTGCGACCTTTTTAGCAATCTCTGCGTTCACTTTCTTCTCAGCCTCCAGACGAGCTGCCTTTGCAGCTTTCTTTGCTTCATTCAAAGAAGCCACAAACTTGTCTGTCTTTTCAACTTTCGCCTTCTTCCATGCATCAAACTTTGTTTGAGCAGCAGCTTCATCGAAAGCGCCTTTCTTAACACCACCGCGGAGATGTTTCATCAAGTATACACCTTCATGAGACAGAATGTTGCGTACGGTATCTGTAGGCTGTGCGCCGCATTCTACCCAATAAAGAGCACGATCAAAGTTCAAATCAACCTTTGACGGGTTAAGATTAGGATCATAAGTACCAATTTTCTCAATAAACCGACCATCACGTGGTGCGTTTACGTCTGCAATTACGATGCTATAAAAAGCATAGCCTTTACGGCCTTTACGTTGCAATCTGATTTTTGTTGCCATAAATTTTAATTATTTTATTTGGTTTATGCCGCTAACTCGTAACGACGGGTGCAAAAGTACTGCTTTTTGTTTAATTGACAATTTTTTGGCGGAAATATTTTGAGCAGATTAAGATATCTCTCATCTGCAGCAGTCTTGTATGCAACAACGGAAAATGATAAAATTCAAAAGTAACCAACTTATTGGTGTTCAAGATGCCATAGTTCGTTTGCATCGACCTGGAAAGATATAGTTTATATCCTTTATCCTTAATCTGATTATGAAAGGGTATGTGCTCGCACAATGCCACAGATTTATTTTCCTGAAGTGTCACAACTTGATAGTTTATATCCTTTATTGCTTCGTATTTATACACACCTATACCGCCGAAGGCTGATGCAACCGGATAAAATGCGTTCCTTTGGACTCTTTTGTCAAAATACAATCCTTTTTTAGTTTGATTATATTTAGACAGACTCCTTTCTGTAACATCTTTCCATGTTTCTGTATCCTTTAATAACGCATAAGTGTCATATTGAAGACGCAGATGTTTATGATTGGGCAACATATTCCTGCCATTCGCAAGCAAGGCGCCCCAATCTTTCGGCGCAGATAAAATACCCTGCACGATACCTTCTGAGCGAAAAGCGTATAGATCTATGTCGATAAAAACAATATAATCTGAAGGTGGCAACTCACGGATATCATCAAGCAATCGGTTTCGCAGGGAGACCATCCTGGCGATTCGTGATACGCTTTTTCCTTCTGTACGCTCTCTAATACCGTCAAATGTGTCTAACACAACTTTAGGGTCTTCATCACGCCACTTCGCCAAGACTTCTTTCGTACCATCTATACTATCGTTTTCCACAATCACAATATAGTAATCTCCGAAACAGGCACACAACTTTTGAATTTCCGGTCTGTTTTGCATCACCGCATCCTTACAATCGCGCGCCAGTATCCCGACAATTATCCGTTTGCTAATAAATTCCATGAAATAATGTTTTTGCACAGCTATACTGCAACATAAAAATTATGATTTACATATTCTAGATATTAAATCAATGTATCTTTTTGACTGATTTTTTATAGAATACTTTTCCTCAAATTGTTCTGCCAATAAAGTTCTTTTACTCTGAGGCATAGGGTTACGTAAAGATTCCAAAATGGCTCGGGCAATATCCTCCTCTGACAACGGATCGAAAGTAGGCAATTCCCCTTCTGTAACTTCACATAGAGTAGGAATATTTGAAACAATTACCGGACAACCATGTATTACAGCTTCAACAGGTGTCAGCCCAAAACCTTCCAGTAGTGACGGGGACACGAATAAATCAGCATGATGATACAAAAAAGCCATTTCTGAAGGTGACAAATCAGAAATATCAAATATCACTCTGTCTTCAATATGCAATTTCATTGATAACTCACACAACTCTTTCAATCGTATTACATCCCTATCATAACCTTTTAAATACAGTGTATGGGGAATTTCATTCTTGATACGATAAAATGCCATTAACAGTCTTTCAGTATTTTTATATTTAAAATATGAATTGACGTCCAGAATATACCTCACTTGATCCATTCCGGTTATCCGTTTTTCTTCATGATGTATCCTCGGACAACTATTATAGATGATCTCGGACACTTTTCGGCTGAATTTCTTAATAGATTTTGCTGTATTATCTGAAATAGCTACGATATGTTTAAGTAAGCGATAATATATAACACTGCAAACTAACCAATAAACAGCATACTTCCAGCGCTTTTCCATTTTCGCAATATAATAGGGTTGCATATCATGCACAACACCTATTTGATTGTATTGAGCTGGAAAAACATACGAATTAATCGTATAGCATGTCGTTAGGACTAAGTCTATATGTTTTTGCTCTAATGATTTCTTCAAGAATTTGGGACAAAAGTGGATTTTAAAATAACTGTCCAAATATTTTTTCTGACTTAACGGTAACTTTATTGTATCAACATCTCTTCCCAGCCAGTCTTTTATATGACGCTCTTGGTCTTCCCATATCAGCAGTACAATATGGAAATCAGAATATTCTATTAAACCGCTGACGATATTTATTGCTGCATTATAGATACCGACATGTGCTGTATGTCTGATATGAGATAAATCTATTAGAATATTTTTTTGCATATTTCCATGTATTTCACGCACAGATACAATAATAAAATATTTTTCAACTTTACTTTGCCCATAGACCCGTGTCGGTTTGCTCAATTATTTTAGTAATTTGTATTTTGCCAGACAAGGCTTGAGCAATATACACAACTGAAGGAACCAACAACATGGCTGAACAACCATATAATAGACACAACACATACATCAAAGGAACTGAAATGATAGCTGATACACCATAAATGATTAACTGCATCAAGACCTTCCCTGTTCCATTAATAACAACCATATACACATTTGCCATTATGCAACAAAAAACATAGAATGCCACTGCAAGAGTCAGCGTAAGATCTATCTTAACTTCTCCATTGAGCCATATATCATACACAAACTCAGAAAACAAGACCATACATATAAGCATCGGTAAAGATAGCCATCCGAAAATTTCCAATCTATTTAAAATGCGCTTCATCCAGACAAAATCCTTTTTGGTGTATGCATCTGTGAAAGATGACCAAAAAGGTTGAAGAACAATCATCGCAAACATAAATAATGAATTAAAGTATTTATATGCTATATTATATTCTGTGACAGCATTAGCGCCTTCTATTCTTGATATAATGACGTTTATTAGCTGAAAAATCAATAGCATAAAGATTGTGATGAAGAAAAATTTTCCACCTAAACCTATAATGTCATTATTTAAAGAAAAATCCACTGATTTAATTCTTGGGCAAAACTTTTTATATCTTGAACTTTTGAAAAGAACAAATGTAAAAATCGCTACCACAATAGTTGGTATAGAAGACATCGCCAAGGCCAAATACACAAGTGACGATTGGGAAAATCTTGTTAAAAGAAAAATTGCCAATAATGATAATGCTTGCCCAATTATCACTATGAGGGAACAATATGCAGGCCTTTGGTCTGCAATCAACATAATAGTAGAAACACTTAACACTAAATTTACACAAAAGAACAACAGCATAATAGCAAATGTAAGCTGAAGCTCAAGAAGGTTACCTTCAATATTCAGTAAATCTGTCCAGTCCACCATAAAGCTTAGCACACAGCACAGTATAATAACTGGTAGAAAGATAATTGTCAGCGATGCATAAGCAGTACTGACATACTGCCGGGCTTTTTCATAATTGCCCAATGCGACCATTTCTGTGAATTTATTTCTAAAACCATGTGTAAGACCTATATCAAAGAAAGCAACCCATGAAACAATAGAACTTAATGTGAGCCATATTCCATATTGCGCATTATCAAGATAATGCAAAGTCATTGGTACAAGAGCAAGGGTCATCCCTATGCTCACTACCTTTAACAGCAGCGAATATAAAATGTGTTTTCTGGCTAATATTGTCCGCTCGCTCACCATTTTTTACTTCTTCATGCTGGCTTTGACAAAGTATAATATCAATGCAAAATATGTAATCAGTGCTATCACAGCACTCCATGGACTATTTATCCAAGCCTCATTGACCGGATTAAACCCGGCAAAGCGCATAATGGCACTGACCACTCCCATTAAGGCACCGCCTGCAATAAAGCCTGAAGCCATAAGCGTGCCCAAATTGGCGCGTTGCTCGTTGACTGTGGCATCTTGACTGCGCGTCGTAACATACCAGTTTATCAGACCACCGACCAATAACGGCAAATTCAAATCCAACGGAATGAACATACCAAGCGCAAATGCCAAAGCAGACACGCCACAAAGATCCAATACGATAGCGATAACTGCGCCTATGCCATACAGCATCCAAGGTGCACCTTGTCCGCTCATCAACGGTTCTATGACAGCAGCCATAGCATTAGCCTGCGGTGCAGCAAGTTGCCCCGACGTGAATCCGTAGGTGCTATTGAGCAACATTATTACACCTCCCACAGTTGCCGCACTAACCAGAACGCCCAAGAATTTGTAGGTTTCCTGTTTACATGGAGTTGAGCCTAACCAGTAGCCTATTTTCAAATCCGTAACGAAACTGCCTACCGTTGATAATGCAGTACAGACAACACCGCCCATCAGCAATGCCGCCACCATACCGGCTGAGCCTTTCAAACCGACAGCTACCATGATGACTGAAGCCAATATCAGTGTCATAAGTGTCATACCCGAAACAGGATTGCTTCCTACTATTGCAATGGCATTCGCAGATACTGTCGTGAACAAGAATGCTATAAAAGCCACCAGCAGGATTGCAACAACAGCAAAAAGCAGATTTTGTTCCATAACACCGAAATAAAAGAAAGCAAAGATGACAAGAAGTGTTACCAGTGAACCGATGGCAATAATCTTCATCGGCAAATCGCGCTCCGTACGCAAAATATCTTTCTGGTCCTCCTCATTTCGGAATGCCTTTCCTGTCAGTTTTGCCGCTCCTGCAATTATCTTGCGACTTTTCCAAATACCGAGCAAGCCTGCCATAGCAATGCCGCCAATACCTATACTCTTTGCATATTTGTATATCATTTCCGGAGAGGCATTTGCCGCTATGAGATTGTCTGCAACCTGTACTTCAGGAAAAGCCAAGGCAATACCCGGAACTATAATCCACCATATCAGCGCACTGCCGGCACATATAATAGTGGCGTATTTCAAACCCACGATATACCCCATACCTAATACTGCCGCTCCTGTATTGATCTTAAATACCAATTTTGCTTTCTCTGCAAGCGTCTCACCCCATGCGAAGGCACTAGTGGTGAATGTGTCCGCCCAAGTCCCGAAAGCAGCAATGACAAAATCATACAATCCGCCGATTATTCCGGCAAAGAGCAATGGTTTCACCTGTCCGCCGTCACCCTCACCAGAAATGAGCACCTGTGTACTTGCCGTTGCCTCAGGGAAAGGATATTTGCCGTGCATATCCTTAACAAAGAATTTACGGAAAGGTATCATAAACAATATACCCAGCACACCACCCAGCAAAGATGCCATGAACACTTTCATAAAATCTACCGTAATGTCGGGGTATTTCGCCTGGAGAATGTATAATGCAGGCAATGTAAAGATGGCTCCGGCAACAACCATACCCGAGCATGCACCAATGCTCTGGATAATGACATTCTCACCCAATGCGCTTTTACGATGCGTCGCACCTGCCAAACCTACCGCTATGATGGTAATGGGGATAGCCGCCTCAAACACCTGACCTACCTTCAAACCTAAATAAGCACAAGCCGCAGAAAATATAATTGCCAGCAACAGACCCAGCGCCAAGGACCATGTTGTCACTTCTTTGTAATCTGTACGTGGATTCAGAACTGGTTGATACTCTTCGCCCTCCTTTAGTTCTCGAAAAGCATTCTCGGGCAGAGAGACAGGTTTTTTGTCTTCCATATAAATGTTGTTTTATGCGTTTTGAATTTGTTTATTATGCAAATATACAAATAATTTATTTTATAGTCTTAACCCCAACAACAGAGGATGCTCCACAGATATCTGTGGACAGATTAAAATTTACATCATGACGAACTATTTTTATCGCGATAAAAAGGCTTTTCACAAACTTCCGATATTTTTACACAAACCAGAAGCTGTAGCAACCATCACCGATAAGACTCTTCTCTCCTAAATAATTAGCCCCACTGACACAAGCAAGGCGAAAAGGAACATATTGCGTGATGTCTTGCCCAATATTCCGTTGAGAGCCTTGCCTTCATGGATTCTGACCATTTCCCGCCAAGTCTTTATATGGAGAGGTATAAATATTGTGGGCAAGACAAAAGCCCAAATGTGCTGATGCCACACAAACCACAGGCAGCATGCCCATGCCAGACAGCCTGTGATAAGATATTGCCTGTTACCGAATCTTTCACCAAGCAACGCAATAAGCGTACGCTTGCCCGATTTACAGTCTGTATCCCTGTCTCTGTAATTGTTGATGATGAGCAATAAATCAATAATCAGTCCCGATATGACTGCACACAAAAAACAGCTATATGTAACAGTGCCGCTTTGCACATAATATGTTCCAAGAACAGGTACAAAACCGAAAAAAAACAATACCAACAAGTCACCCAAACCAAGATATGACAAGAGTGTTGTATACAAAAAAGCAAACACAACGCAGGTTGCGCCTAAGGCGATAAGCCACAGACTGCCCCAATTAAGCAACAGCAGCCCCACAGCACAAGCAGTACACAAAGTGACAGCAATGCCTGTTTTCATAGCTTCGGTTGTTATCCACCCCTGAGCGCATGCCCGCTCAGGACCTAAGCGGTCACTTCTGTCTGTCCCCTTCAGGAAATCAAAAAGGTCATTGATGAAATTAGCCGCAATCTGCATAAGTCCGGCAAAGAGAAGACACAACAAAGCCGGCTGCCACTTAAACACATCATCCGCATAAGCCAGAGCTGTAGAGATAATTACGGGTATGCACGCACCTGTCAGCGTCTTGGGTCTTGCAGCCAAAAACCAGGCCTTGCCAGAGTTGGTCTTAATTTCTATATTCATGAATCACGCTGTTGAGATGCAAAGTTATGGATTAGTTTTGAAAGTATGGACCGCTAAAGCGCGATTTGCGCTTAAAATTTGTCTGTTCGCTTAAGTTTGTGTATATTTGCATGTTGAAATTATCATGACTATTAATAAATAACAAATAACTGTTTATGTCTATACAAGAAAAGAATATTCAGAATTTAGTGGAGTTGCGCGCCAAGGCCCATCTGGGTGGTGGCGAAAAAGCGATTGCCAAACAACATGAAAAGGGTAAACTTACAGCACGTGAAAGAATTGACTTGCTGTTGGATAAAGGAAGTTTTGAGGAACTTGACGTCTTCAAGTTGCACCGTTGCCACAATTTCGGCATGGAGAAAAAACAATACCTCGGCGACGGTGTCGTAACTGGTTGTGGCACCATTAACGGCAGAATGGTATACGTCTTTGCCCAAGACTTTACAGTAAACGGCGGTAGCCTTTCACAAACAATGTCTGAAAAGATATGCAAAGTCATGGACCTCTCTATGAAAATGGGCATACCATGCATAGGTATAAATGATTCAGGCGGTGCCCGTATCCAAGAAGGCATCACCTCGTTGAGTGGTTTCGGAGAGATTTTCCAGCGCAACATTGAAGCCAGCGGTGTCGTTCCGCAGATATCCGCCATATGCGGTCCATGTGCCGGTGGCGCTGTATATTCACCTGCCATCACCGACTTCGTATTTATGTTGAAAGGAGTTTCCAATATGTTCCTGACAGGTCCGAAGGTGGTCAAGACTGTTACCGGTGAAGATGTCACAGCAGAGGAACTCGGCGGTGCGTCTGTTCACAGCACAAAGAGCGGTGTAGCCCACTTTACCGCTGACACAGAAGAGGACATGGCAAAGAGCATCCGCAAATTGCTTTCATATCTGCCTCAGAACAACATGGAAGAAACACCTCGTGTAGAATGTACAGACCCTATCAGTCGTAAAGACGACAAGCTGAACACTATCCTGCCGGAAGACCCCAACAAGGCGTATGATATGTACGAAGTAATTCAGTCGGTTGTAGACAAGGACTCTTTCTTTGAGGTACACGAGAAATTTGCAAGAAATATTATTGTAGGCTTCGCACGCTTCAACGGCCAGACCGTAGGTATCGTAGCAAACCAGCCTAAAGTATTTGCCGGCGTGTTGGATTGCAACGCCAGCCGCAAAGGCGCCCGCTTTGTCCGCTTCTGTGACTGCTTCAACATTCCAATAGTATCGCTCGTTGATGTACCGGGATTCTTGCCAGGCACAGGACAGGAGTATAACGCCGTCATTGATCACGGCGCAAAACTGCTGTTTGCTTACGGTGAAGCAACTGTGCCCAAGGTAACTGTAACACTCCGCAAGAGCTATGGCGGCAGTCATATCGTCATGGGATGCAAACAGCTCAAGGCCGACATGAACTACGCATGGCCTTCAGCCGAGATGGCAGTAATGGGTGCGAGTGGCGCCGTAGCTATCCTGTATGCTAAAGCTGCTAAAGAAGAGGCTGACCCCAAAGCATTCCTTGCCGAAAAAGAGAAAGAATATAACGACCTCTTCACAAATCCTTATCAGGCTGCCAGCTATGGCTTTGTTGACGATGTCATCGAACCGCGCAACACACGTTTCCGCATCTGCCGCGCTTTGGCTGAACTGGCAACAAAACGCGAATCACGTCCGGCTAAAAAACACGGCAATATACCATTGTAATCCAAAAACAGAAAAGAAATGAGTGTACTGAAAATAAAATCAAATAATCTTGATTTAGAATTGCAACTTGACGGTAACGGCATGGTGAATGCCATCCAGGAAGGTGCTGTTCTGACAAACGATGAAGAGAAACTCCACGTAGCTCTCATCGCACTGTCGTTGAATCAAATGCTCAGTCAGGGCAACGCTCACGATTGGGAAACGGAAATGATTACCATCAAGCACTATCCTACGGAATGGAACGCAAAATCATTCGGTTTTACAAATACCAAATTCTAATCATTCAATCACTTAAAAACAACATCTACAATGGAATATAAATATAAAGTTAATAATGTAGAATACACAGTGCAGATTGCTTCAATTTTTGGCAACAAAGCACAAGTCTTTGTAAACGGAACAGCCTATGAGATAGAAATGGAGGGGGGTGCAGTAGCTGCGCCTGTAGCATTCACACCAGCACCAGCTCCCGTTGCAGCCCCTGCACCAGCACCCGCCCCCACTCCGGTAGCAGAAAAGCCGAAGGAAGAGGCTCCCGCAACACCTGCTCCTGAGCCAAGCAAACCACAAGCAACTGCGAATGTTCCGGCCGGCGGCACACCAGTGAAAGCACCGCTACCCGGCATCATCAATGACATTAAAGTTGCAGTAGGCGACCAAGTCAAAAACGGACAGGTTCTCCTGATACTTGAGGCAATGAAAATGGAAAACGAAATCACTGCCGAGCAAGATGGCGTCATAAGTGCCATCTCTGTCAGCACAGGAGACTCCGTAATGGAAGGTACAGTCCTGCTGACCATTGCTTAAAAAAAGATTTTCACTTATCAGCACTATGAGCAAAAAATCATTTATTGCGATTGCTACTATCGTTGCTTTACTACTCATCGGAAGTATCGCTTATCTGTTTGTAACCCTTCAGAAACAAAAAAACGAAAACGAAGAGTTACAACAATTGGCTGCCATGGATAAAAAGGAAATGGAGAACGAATATACCCAGTTCGCACTTCAATATGACGAACTGAAGCGCTCCATCCGCAATGACTCCCTGATGATTCGTCTGACTGAAGAAGAGAACAAGACAAAGAGCTTGCTGGAGGAACTAAGGAAGACCAAAAGCAACGACGCGCGTGAGATATCCCGCTTAAAGAAAGAGTTGGCAACCGTACGTGCCGTACTGCGCAGCTATATCATCCAGGTAGACTCCCTTAACAGGTTAAACGAGTCACTGAAGTCTGAGAATGAGCAAGTCAAAGAGCAATACAGCAGAGCGACAGCGCAGATTTCAGACTTGACAACGGAAAAACAAAATCTGTCTGACCAAGTCGCCATTGCTTCCCAGTTGGATGCTACAGGTGTATCATTGATACCTCAAAATAAAAAAGGGAAAACGGAGAAGAAAACAAAGAACACCACACGCTTTGTCGTAAACTTCACGATAACGAAGAACATCACGGCTAAGACGGGCGAGCGTAAAATATATGTGCGCGTTACTCAACCAAACAACTCGGTTGTCGGCCAGACCGGTACTGTCAAGTATGAAAACTCCACTATTGGCTACTCCGCCATGAAGATAGTGGAATACACAGGAGAGGAAATGCCGGTGACAGTATATGTCAATGTCGGCGAGTTCCTAAGTCCCGGCACATATCACGCATACATCTTCGCCGAAGGTACGATGATAGGCTCAGGCAGTCTGACAATGAACAAATAAAGTCTTCCTGATATAGAAACAAAGAAGCGCTCTTGTCCCAAAAAACAAGAGCGCTTCTTTGTTATTGGTTAAACACGATCAACGTCCTGTCGTTCTTTCCACAACGGCATCAGCCAAATGATGAAAGGCCATACCTGTAAGCGTCTCGGGATGGATGGCAACAGGTTCACCGCTGTCACCACTTTCACAAATACCCTGTACCAAAGGTATCTGCCCTAAAAGAGGCAAATCCAGCTCCCTGGCCAAGTCTTTGCAACCGTCCTTGCCGAAGATATAGTATTTGTTTTCCGGTAATTCCGCCGGAGTAAAATATGCCATATTCTCAACAAGTCCGATAACCGGAATATTGATTTTGTCATTCATATACATATCTATACCCTTGCGGGCATCTGCAAGGGCAACCTTCTGCGGCGTGCTGACAATAATCGCTCCGGTTACATTAAGTGTCTGCATAATCGTCAGATGGATGTCACTCGTACCTGGAGGGGTATCAATAATAAAATAATCCAAGTCGCCCCACAATGCGTCTGTAATCAGTTGTTTCAAGGCATTGCTTGCCATCGGCCCGCGCCATACTGCCGCGCTGTCCGGCTTTATGAAAAAACCTATAGAGAGTATCTTCATGCCATATTTCTCCGCAGGTACAAGCATCTGCTTATCTCCGACCATCTCGCCATAGGGTTGGAAATCCTCCAACTTAAGCATCTTCGGAACAGACGGACCGAAGATGTCTGCATCCAAGAGTCCCACTCTATAACCCTGTCCTGATAAAGCTATGGCAAGGTTTACGGCTACAGTGGATTTGCCGACACCGCCTTTGCCTGATGAAACAGCAATAACATACTTGACATTCGGCAACGCTTTTTCCTCTTCGCCCGGCTTCTGCTTAGGAGCAAACAATGGGGTGATACTGACTTCGACATCTTGGCCTGCGTGCAATTTAATGGCGCTTTCAGCAGCCTTGACTACAGATTTTGAAAACGGGTCAGGATTCTTTGGAAAAAGAATACTGAAAGAAACGCTGCTACCTTCGATACGTATGTCATCTTGTACCATTCCCAGTTCGACTATACTTTTATTTTCACCAGGATAGCGTACTGTATTAAGAGCGTCTGTTATTAGTTTTGGATATAGATTCATGGTTGTATATTTTAATGTGCTTTAGTCAATGCAGAACGTTTGTCTCTTGAGTAACTTCTGTAACTGTCTAATTCTATTTCCACGTCAGGCTCTACCAATACTCCCTCCTTTGGCAAGGCAAAGGCAAGATATTTGATGGACAGTCCTCTTAAAATCCATTGCTGTTCATAGTAAGTCTTAATCTGTAACAGAGACAACTGCTCAGGACTCAGATTTAGCCCAGGGGCTTCTGTGTAGAGATCGCGAGTAAGAACAACAGCATCCAAGTGGTTGGCGTCCATCATGTATTGCGTGTATGTGAAAAGGAAATTACTGTCGGTCTTCAGATGTATGATGCCATTATCTTTCAGAAATTGCCGATAACGGTTCAGAAAATAAGTTGAGGTGAGCCTCTTTGTCGGTTTTTTCATTTGCGGGTCACAAAATGTCAACCATATCTCATCCACTTCACCTGCATCAAAGAAACGCGTGATAAACTCAATCCTTGTACGGAGAAACGCCACATTCTTCATATTGTCTTTTAGACTCTCTGTCGCGCCAGTCCACATGCGTGAGCCTTTAATGTCAACACCAATAAAATTTTTTTCAGGAAACATACGGGCAAGCCCCACTGTATATTCGCCACGGCCACAACCCAATTCCAATATGATGGGATTATTGTTATGAAAGAAGCGCTCCTTCCAATGGCCCTTCATCTCGTGAGGTGTCTCCAGACTTTCAAACTCAGTTTCTTGAAAGACGTGAGGATAGTTGGCCATATCGGCAAACTTAGCCAGTTTGTTTTTGCTCATATATCCTTGTTATAGTATTGCATGCAAAGATAGTAAAAATTGCGGTATTACGCTAAAAACAGCACAGGCACAACCCACAATGAAATTCATGTGGCCCGACAAAGTTTATATTCCAAAGGCTGGAACATACATTCCACCAGACGGAACTTACGTTCCAGCCCATGGAACTTACATCCCGTAGCATAGAAAGAAAAACTTAACGACGGTAAAGAAACTGCCAACACCGGGACACCGGATCAAAGAAACCTGCGCATGGTGGCGAGAAAAGGCAACCTGTTAAATTTTTCCAACCGATTTAAAAACACAAAAAAAACAACAAAAAGTCATAAAATCCTCCTACTCTGGCATATTTTTAATTTTATTAAAAAAGATAAATGAAAAAAAGGATGTAATTTTGTAAACTAAAGTTTTATACCGCTTTCTATTAAGGTGGGCAACATTTTTTACAACGCAATAATAAAACATAAACATATTAAACTCTATGAATTTACATTCAGTCAAAAAATTGATTCCGGTTGTAATCGCAATCGGAACATTGACGGTCTCTTCATGCGGTAACCGCAAAGGCGGTTTACCTCAGAGTAATCAATTTCCTGTAACAACGGTTCAAGCTTCAAGCACAGAGATGTACGGATCATATCCTGCTGTCATTAAAGGTAAGCAGGATGTGGAGATTCGTCCAAAAGTATCAGGCTTTATCACCAGATTATGCGTGGAAGAAGGTTCTGCAGTACGTGCCGGACAAACATTGGTAACCATTGACAATGTGCAGTATAAAGCTGCATACCATCAAGCGGAAGCCGCATTGGAATCAGCAAAATCCGCATTGGCAACTGCAGAGTTAACTTATAAGAACAAGAAAGAGTTGTTCAATCAGAACATCATCGGCGAATTTGACTTGACGAAAGCAGAGAACAGCCTTGCCTCCGCCAAGGCCGGACTGGCTCAGGCCCAGGCCGCAGTAACATCCGCACGTGACAATCTCAACTATTGTAACGTAACGAGTCCGAGCAATGGTGTCATCGGCACAATGCCATACCGTGTAGGCAGTCTCGTCAGCGCATCCATAGCGACACCGTTGACAACAGTATCAAACATTGACCAAATGTATGTATACTTCTCCATGACCGAAAAACAACTTTTGGAGATGACACGCGAGAGGGGAAAGAATGTCACATCAGCATTTCCTGAAGTTCAGCTTAGACTGGCAGACGGCTCAATGTATGAGCATCCTGGCAAAGTGTCAATGGTCAGCGGTGTGATAGACCAGTCTACGGGTACAGTCAGTGTTCGCGCCGATTTCTCAAACCCGGATCACCTTCTTAAATCCGGAGGAACAGGTTCTATTATAATTCCCAATGATATGGCAAACGCTATCATCATTCCGCAAAAATGCGTATCTGAGGTACAGAACAAGAAATTCGTCTACACCGTAGGCAAAGACAACAAAGTAAAATACACCGAGATTAAGATAAAGCCACTTGATGACGGCAACGACTTCATTGTGACCGACGGTCTGAAAGTTGGCGACAGATATGTCACCAATGGCATCGCCAAACTTTCCGACGGAATGGAGATAGAGCCCATCACCCCGGAGAAATATCAGCAGATAATCAATGAGCAAGCCAAAGCCATGACCGCTGGTGATATTGTCAATGCAATGAAGAAATAATGAAAGATTAAAAACGGAAAGAACTATTTTTAATCTTTGGATAAAGTAAAAAAGCACAACTATGACTTTTACAAAATTTATCAAACGCCCGGTGCTGTCGACGGTAATATCCATCGTCCTTGTACTGCTGGGTTTTATCGGACTGGCAGCGCTTCCTATTGAACAATATCCAGATATCGCACCGCCTACCGTTGTGGTATGGACAAGCTACCCCGGTGCTGATGCAGAGACAGTGAAGAACTCCGTCATCGTTCCGCTTGAAGAGAGCATTAACGGTGTGGAAGGAATGGATTATATATCCTCAACAGCTTCATCCGGTTCAGCACAGATAAGCGTATTGTTCCGCCAAGGTATGAACGCCGATATGTGTGCCGTCAATGTACAAAACCGCGTATCTCAGGCTTTAGCCTTACTACCTGCCGAGGTAACGCAAATCGGTGTCACTGTGATGAAGCGTCAGACTTCACAGGTATTGATGTTCACCCTGACCTCAGACGGGCGTTATGACGATGAGTTCCTGACGAACTACAACAATATTAATATTGTACCTGCCATCAAGCGTATCCAAGGCGTAGGTGACGTGCAATCTCCCGGCTTAAAGACATACTCCATGCGTATATGGCTGAAGCCGGATATGATGAAACAGTACAACCTGATGCCATCCGACATCACCGGTGTGCTGGCCGAGCAGAATATTGAGGCGGCGCCCGGTACTTTCGGAGAACGGGCAGACGTGGCTTACGAATATGCCATGCGCTATACAGGCCGTTTGAAGACCGCTGAAGAATTCGGCAATATTATCATCCGCAGTGACGCTAACGGCAACACGCTCAAGCTGAAGGATGTGGCAAAAATAGAACTGGGCGGTCAGCAATACACCGTTTCAATGAAGAACAACAACATCCCGTCTGTAATGGGTATGGTGCAGCAGATTGCCGGGTCTAACGCCAACGAAATTGCGAAACAGGTAAAAGTTGAGTTGGAAAAACAACAGAAACTGATGCCACCAGGCATGTTCTACAAAATCAACTATGATGTTACGGAATTTCTCTACGCATCTATTGAAGAAGTTGTTTTCACGCTGTTCTTCACACTGCTTCTGGTGTTCATCGTCATCTACCTCTTCCTGCAGGACTGGCGTTCTACACTCATTCCGCTGATTGCCGTACCCGTATCTCTGATAGGTACTTTCTTCTTCCTCGAAGTATTCGGCTTCTCCATCAACCTGCTAGTTCTCTCAGCCTTATTGTTAGCTATCGCCATTGTGGTCGATGATGCCATCGTGGTGGTTGAGGCCGTGCATGCCAAACTTGATCAGGGATACAAGTCAACCCTTACGGCCTCCATTGATGCCATGAACGAAATATCGGGTGCCATCATTTCTATCACACTTGTGATGGCATCAGTATTTATCCCAGTTTCATTCATCGGTGGCACTTCAGGTACTTTTTATCGCGAGTTCGGCGTTACGATGGCTGTCAGCATCTTTATTTCAGCTCTCAACGCCCTGACTTTGTCACCTGCTCTTTGTGCTATCTTCCTGAAACCTCACAATAAGGATGGTCACACGAAGAAGATGTCTATGATTGACCGCTTCCACACATCATTCAATACAGCCTTTACCACAGCCACCAATAAATATAAGAACATCGTAGAGAAACTGGTTGGCAAACCCGTAACCATTTGTATCGCCATCGTTATAGGTATCGCTGCCTTGGTACTGTCAATGATAACCACAAAGACAGGTTTGGTTCCTGATGAAGATACGGGTACGGTCTTCTGTACCGTCTCCATGCCACCCGCAACATCAGTTGCCCGCACACGGCAAATTATCAACGAGGTAGACTCCATCTTAGCAGCCGACCCGGCCGTTCAAAGTCGGGAACAAATTCAAGGTTACAACTTCATCGCTGGCGCAGGCTCAGATCAAGCTACATTCATCATTAAGCTAAAGCCTTTTGAAGAACGTCAGAAAGGATTCTGGTGGAAACTCAGCGGACTCTGGCAAGGCGACGGCATCTACCGCTTCTTCATCAACCCGTGGGAGCGTGATGGCGTACTGGCTCAAATTTACCTGAAGACAGCTCATATAAAAGACGCTCAGATCCTTGCCTTCGGACCTCCAATGATTCCTGGCTTCTCAGCCAATTCTGGTATATCGCTTGTGATGCAAGACCGTACAGGCGGTGACCTCAGTCACTTCTTTGACATCGTCAAGGACTACTTGAGAGAACTGAACAAACGTCCGGAAATCCAGATGGCACAGACTTCTTACAACCCAAACTATCCGCAGTACATGATTCATGTAGATGTAGCCAAGTGTAAGCAAGCAGGCATCTCGCCACAGACTGTACTCTACACACTGCAGGGTTACTATGGCGGTCTCTATGCTTCTAACTTCAATGCATATGGCAAACTCTATCGTGTAATGGTTCAAGGTTCACCGGAAACCCGCATGACGGAGGAATCACTGAACAGTATATATGTACGCACACCCGCAGGAATGTCACCTGTTAAAGAGTTTTGTAATCTGGAACGTGTCTATGGCCCGTCCAACATCAACCGCTTTAACCTCTTCACCGCTATCAACGTAACAGCAACGGTAGCGGAGGGCTATTCTTCCGGAGAGGCCATCAAAGCTGTACAGGAAGTAGCATCTACAATGCTGCCTGCAGGATATACCTATGACTATTCAGGACTGACTCGTTCAGAGGCTGCTTCCAGCAACTCCACGGCCCTGATTTTCGTACTATGCCTCATCTTCATATACCTGATTCTGTCGGCACAATACGAGTCATACATCTTGCCTTTGGCCGTAGTGCTCTCCGTTCCATTCGGACTGGCAGGTTGCTTCCTCTTCACGCAGTTGTTCGGCCATAACAATGATATATACATGCAGATTTCACTCATCATGCTAATCGGTCTGTTGGCAAAGAACGCTATCTTGATTGTACAATTCGCACTGGAACGTCGCGAAACTGGTATGGCAATTTCGTGGTCAGCAGTCTTAGGTGCCGCAGCACGTCTGCGTCCTATCTTGATGACATCATTGGCTATGGTTATCGGTTTGTTGCCTATGATGTTTGCATCTGGTGTTGGTAAAAACGGAAATCAAACTCTCGGTACTGCCGCTGTAGGCGGTATGTTAATCGGTACAATATGCCAATTGTTTGTTGTACCCACACTCTTTGTTATCTTTGAAAAACTGCAAGAAAAGATTACTCCAAAACATTTTGTAGGCTTAATCAAAGGTAAAAATGATTCAGAGCTCAAACAATATACACGTCCTATGGACTTGAAATATTTAAATAAAGACTAACATGAGGAAGCCAATCTATTTTATATTAGCCGGCACATTATGGCTCAGCAGTTGCGGCATTTATAAAAAATATGAACGTCCGGAGAACATAAACACGACAAATATTTTCCGCGACACAGCAGTAGTAAACAGTGCGTTGGTGACGACCGACACCACATCTTTAGGGAGTACACCTTGGCGTGAAGTGTTTACAGACCCCTATTTGCGTCAGTTAATTGACTCCGCATTAGTAAACAATACTGATATGCGCTCTGCCGCTTTGTCTGTTAAACAGGCAAAAGCTATGCTGACAGCGGCAAAACTGTCTTACCTTCCCTCTTTCACATTTGCTCCGACGGGAACACTGCGCTCCTGGGATTTCGGTAAAGCTTCACAGATTTATTCTCTCCCGGTAGAAGCCAGTTGGTCTGTTGATCTGTTTGGAAGTTTGACCAATGCAAAAAGAGCACAGCAGGCTATTTATTTGCAGTCACAAGACTACCAGCGCGCAGTACAATGCGGCATCATTTCCGGTATAGCAAACATGTACTACACCCTATTGATGCTTGACAAGCAATTGGAGATTACCAAAAACACGGAAACACTGACAAAACAGACTTATGACATGATGGTTCAGCAAAAACAATTTGCTGAGACAGACGAGTCTGCTGTAATGTCTGCCAAAGCTAATTACTATTCTGTCTTGGCGAGCATTCCCGAAATAGAACGACAGATACGCGAGGTAGAAAACTCCCTTTCACTGCTGCTTTGCGAGGCACCACATCAAATTAAACGCGGAAAATTAGAAGATCAAAGTCTGCCCCATAAATTCAGTGTAGGCATTCCGTTACAGATTTTGTCCAACCGCCCCGATGTGCACGCCAACGAAATGGCATTGGCAAACTGTTTTTACAACGTAAACAAAGCCCGTTCTGCTTTTTATCCCAATATTACAATCAATGGTTCTGCAGCATGGACAAACAATTCCGGTGGCGGTATTGTCAATCCTGGCAAAATTTTGAGTACAGCGGTTGCCAGTCTGGTACAACCCATATTCTATAGAGGGCAACTCACTGCTGCTTTGAAGGTTGCTAAAGCTCAGCAAGAGCAAGCTTTCTTGACATGGCAACAGTCTGTTCTGAACGCAGGAAGTGAGGTAAGTAATGCGTTGGCTTTGTATCAGAGTAGCCAAAAACGCAGTGAACTGGAGATAATCCAAATAGCAAGTCTTGAGCGCAATGTGGAAGTAGCAGAGAAAATGTTTAAAATGAGCACTAACGGCAACTATCTCAATGTCATCAGTGCTCAGCAAGCACTTCTTCACGCTCAGTTATCTAAGGTGGGAGATGATTTCAACAAGATGCAAGCAGTTGTTAATCTATACTATGCCTTAGGCGGTGGTGATAAATAACAAGTAACTATAGAAACAATGGCAAATAAGATAAGTCCTCAAGCATATGTACACCCCGATGCAAAGTTGGGTGACAATATAACAATCTACCCTTTCGCATACATTGAAGGCGACGTAGAGATAGGTGATGGATGTATTATATATCCATACACGAGCATTATGGACGGTACACGTATGGGAAAGAGTAATACCGTACATCAAGGTACCGTCTTGGCTGCGCTCCCTCAGGATTTTGATTTTCGTGGTGACAAAACAGAACTTGTAATTGGTGACCACAATATCATCCGGGAAAATGTTGTTATCAATCGTGCCACATTTGCCGGTGACAAAACACAGATTGGTAACGGCAATTTCATTATGGAAGGTGTCCACGTCAGCCACGACACCATTATATATCACAACTGTGTGATAGGTTATGGTTCCAAGATTGCCGGCTGTTGCGTCATACAGGACAACGCTATCCTTTCAAGTAACGTTATTGCCAATCCTGGTGTCAGAGTCGGACGATCAGCTATGGTACAGAGCGGTTGTCGTTTCAGCAAGGATGTTCCTCCTTATATTGTTGCAACACACAACCCCATTGAGTATGGCGGAGTCAATGCGACAATTCTGACCAACGCTGGAATCAAAGAAGAAGTACAGAATGACATTGCACAAGCATACCGTTTGATATTTAATCAGATGACGAGTCTGTTTGATGCACTGATACAGGTAAAGGAACAAGTTCCAGACAGTCAGGAAATACAAAATATCCTTAAGTTCGTCAATGATTCCAAGTTAGGTTTGATAAACAGAATCTAGCCGCGACCTTACCTTTTTATTTTTGTAGATTTTGGGAAACAATTTCAACTTTTGTTTCCCCATTGGCTTTTGTAACAGCTACTTCACTGTAATCTATACCTTTTTGCCATATCACCGTATTGTTATACACCATCTTTATTTTTTCAGGATACCACTTCCTGTCTACAATTGTATAACGATAGGTTGTCTCTATCTTATCTACTGAACCATTGACATGAATATAGGTGATACATTTTTCAGAGCCATCACCACAAACATATAATTCATATTTATTTGTTCCGTTCCCACTTATGATGGCATTATGCCGATCACCATAATGAAAGACATCACTCGTAATATGAACACTGTCCGATTTGTAATAAGCCAGCGAGTCTGACGTCAATACTTTCTTATAGGCAAGAGGCCACGTCTTTGAATTATCCGTTTTGATTAAGTCATTTCCATTTTCATCATAATAACGGATTCCCACATCGGCAGTTATTGTAAACTCTCCTATTTCAGATGCTGTGGAATAGTATTCCGGTTCATCTACCGCATCACACGAAGCCATTGTGATGCACAAAAGCAACAATAATAAAAATATAACCTGATTTTTCATCACACTAAAAACTGTTTTTATACTTAAAGCTGGAACCGCCGACGAACTCTCGCATGATACTGGTGGGCGGTATTTCATTATCCGGTATCGCTACAAAGTAATGTATGAATTTCAGAAGGCGATGAGCCTCGCTGTATTCTGCACAGTTCCTGGGAACACTTGCCAATATAGGCTCAGCATAATTCCTCAATACTGCAAATTCTATATTCAAAGCCGAGTTAAACATCACATCTGCATTTTCTGAGTAGGGAAATATCCATTTCTCTTCTGCCTCACACACCGACGGCCATTGCTGAATGGTCTCTCGAGCAGTAAAAGCCCCTTTCTTATAGTCACGGATAATTCGGCGGAGCAAACGATTGTCGCGTGTCGGTATCCAATTGTGCGAATCCAGAGACACCGTTGTCAATGTTGAGACATAAATTTTATATTTCAAGCAGTCTGGTATCTGCGACGTCAGCATCGGGTTCAATGCATGAATGCCCTCTATCACCAAAACGCGATCGTCGCCCATCTTCATCCTCTTGCCATTATATTCGCGCTTGCCCGTTGTAAAATTATATTCCGGCATCTCCACCTCTTCACCGGCAAGAAGCAGTTTCAAGTCCCGCTCCAATGTCTTGCGATCGACAGCGGTGATATTGTCAAAATCATATTGTCCATTAGGCAACTTGGGTGTATCTACCCTGTTTACGAAATAGTCGTCTGTAGAAAATGTCAGCGGCCGTAAACCGCAGGCTAGCAACTGTACCGCCAGACGTTTGCTGAATGTTGACTTTCCTGAACTTGAAGGTCCTGTTATCAGCACCACTCTCACAGGATTTTTCTCAGCATAATACCGTCTGTGTATCTCCTCTGCTATTTGGACAATCTTTTTTTCCTGAAGAGCCTCGCTGACCTGTATCAATTCTGAAGCTCTGCCTTTCAGCATTGCCTTATTCACATCACCGACATTGTTCAGGTGCATAATAATATTCCACTTCAAATATTCAGAAAAAGCCTCAAACGCTTTAGGCTGCTCTTCTCTCCTCGCAATCTTATTGGGATTTTTTCTATCTGGTACTTGCAGCAACAGGCCATCACCATAACTTTGCAAACCCCACACTTTGATATATCCGGCAGAAGGGAGCAATGCGCCGTAGTAATAGTCAATCGTGTCACCCAGAGTGTAATAGTCGCAATAAACCTGACCATTTGTCTCCATAAGTTTCACCTTGTCTGAGAATCCTCTCTCGCGGAAAATGCGGATGGCTTCCTCTGTGGGTGTCTCGTTTCTCCTGAAAGGCATATCCAGCTGCACAATCTTGCGCATCCTCGAACGGATTTTCTTAATGTCGCTCTCCGTCACCGGTGTATTGTCTGCTTTATAAAAATTACAATAGTAACCGCGGGATATCGGATGCTCAATAAACAATTTACTTCCTGGGAAGACATCACAGGTGGCCTTATAAAGCACAAAACAGAGAGAACGGATATAAAGCCTCCTGCCACTGCTATCCGACATGTCGAGAAATTCCACATCTCTGTTTTGGTATAACCGGAATTTCAGCCCTTGAACAGTGTTGTTGATCTTAGCACAAACAACAGGATACTTAAATACCAATTCAGGATATTCTTTCAGCACATCCAGGAGTGTAACACCTTCGGAAAAACTTTTTGTAATATTGTTATTCTTACATCTAATCTGCAACATAGCTGCAAAGTTTTGCGCAAAAGTACCAAATTTATATTAAATTTGTAGAAGCAATTATACATTTAATTATGCCTGCGCGCAAAATACGACATATAATATTACCTTTTCTTTTATTACTATTTTTTACAGCCTGTAGTCACAAAGACGACACAGGTACAGCCCTGAAAACCATTCCCACAGACTTAAACATAGATGACAGTCTGAGACAGCGTGTTGCGCAATATATCGAGAGAAAACCTATGGACTCACTTCTTGCGTTTTATCTTTACGACATCACGGCAGAGAAACCTGTTTACGAATATCGCAAAGATGCTCTCATGCCTCCCGCATCTTGTCTGAAATTGTTGACAGGCATTGCCCTGCTCCACCGCTTAGGCTGTACATACAAATTTAACACACAACTCTGCATACACGGCCCTGTCAGCAACGGACATTTGAAAGGAGACTTGATTATATACAGCGGGTATGACCCTCTGCTGACTTCCTACGAATTGCAGCCATTATTCAAAGCCATCAATGAAAAAGGCATCAAGAATATTGACGGGAAAGTTATCCTCGACCTGGGTGTCAATGAATATCCCCAGCACGAAGAGCACTGGATTCCAGGAGATTTGAAACGCAGAAAATTCGGTTTCTTCTATCAAGGACAAGCGAGGATTGAGCAGGAAATCAAATATCTTATACGCTCGCAAGGAACAGTATTCAAGGACGAGCAACTCTGCTGGGCCAAATTGCCCAAAGGTTCCAAACGCATTGCACTGCAACAAACGCCCATTGAAGAAGTTGTACAGCTGATGTGGAAGAACAGCGCCAACGAAAAATCCGAGAGCATGCTCTACCCTCTCGGCAGATATTCCGGGCGGACCGACTCGCTGCGGACAGCCGGGCTGACTTATCTGCAACAATTTATCAAGAAAGAACTCTGCAGGACTGATTCATGCGCTGTCTTACACGACGGTTGCGGCATGTGCATCCACAACAGGCTATCCCCGTCGCTCATCGTAGATTTACTACGCTACGCCCATCAGCACCGAGACATTTTTGAAATTGTGCAACGCACTTTCCCCAAAGGCGGCATTGACGGCACACTGATTCACCGTCTGAACAAGCCCCGCACCAAAGGGAAGATTATAGCCAAGACGGGTACGCTGACAAGAGAAAACGGCATCAGTTCATTGAGCGGATATTTCAAAGACAGGCAAGGTCATGTTGTCTGCTTCGCCATTATGAACAATCACATCCCTATTGCCGATGCACAACTGTATCAAGACAAACTGTGCGCTGAGTTTTTCGCTAAACCTTGACGGTCATTCTTGATTAGCCTTATCACGCTGTCTGTCGCGCTCGCGCCTGGCTTTCATATCTGATATCGTCGCATCATCCAATATTACGATGATACCTTTCCGTATACACTCCTGCAAGTCTTCATAACCAAAAGCTTTGCCTTGTATGTTGAAATCAGATATATTAAATTCATAGTTCACGCGCAATTTATGCCTGATCTCCTTCTGCTGATAACGCGTCCCCGAAACTTTAAGTCGCAATAATCTGCCGATGCTGTCTATTTCTTTCTGCGAAAACTTGTTACGCCCCATGAGTGTCGTTATATGATTTTGTCTGATCCTAATAATTCCTATCACAAAGTTACTACTTTTTCGACCAGATATTCTTTTTGTCTCATTTTTTTTATAACTTTGCTACACAAAAGATTAAGCAACAATGATTCACATGCTATTATTGTATTTGCCCTGCACATTCTGTCTGGGTTTCTTCTTGATATATATAATGCGCAAGGACTATTCCTTGCCGCATAGGCTTGTGACTATCATTGCGGCGTTACTTACCATTCTATTCTTTGCAAACTCTCTCTACTTTAGCAACTTTGAGGATTATAAGACCTTGGCCTGGAGCCAACTCATCAAACATATTACAACACCGCTGCTGCCGTTTGCCGTACTCATATATCTGCACATCCTGGCAAACAAGAAAATAAAATTGTGGCAAACTGTAGCATATATCACGTTTCCTGTCCTGGTAGGCACAGCATGCACCACAATATATCTCACAATAGGACTCGACAACATTGCCCTGTATCTTGAAGACATCGAAAAAGCCGGTCAGATCCTGCCTGTCTACCAATCGAATGTATTGTATCAAGCCTACGAAATTGTTTGCTGCACAGCATACGACCTCATCTTATGGTTAGAATGTATATATCTGTTCCTCTATGCACTGCATTTTCTATATATCAGCGGATGCAGATGGAGCAGTATAGTAAATTTCATCAGCAACAAAGGTTACCTGACACCGCTGCAACTACAAAGCATATTTGTATTTCCCGTATTTCTTCTGTGTATGGCGCGGACATTCTACACACGCTGGTTTCTGCTTGAACATCCTTACATCTCAGACATTGTCAGTATCTTCGCGGCAATGATATGTATCTGTTTCTGTCTTGTCGGATTGTATTCGCAATTGGAGAAACTCAGCATCTGGTTTTTCATCGCGCCGGTAAGAGGCAACTTCATCTACACTACAGAACATCAGCTGAACAGAAACGACGAGTTGCACGAGCGCTTTAAGTCACTCTTTGAGGAACAAAAACCATATCTGCAGTTTTCACTTAAACTGGAAGATCTCGCTGCAATGTTACAGACCAACCGCCAATATCTATCCCACCTCATCAACACTGAGTATAAACAGACTTTTCCGGATTATATCAACTCCCTCAGGATTAAAAGCGCACAAGAATATATGTTGCAGCACCCCCATGCGACACAAGACGAAATCGCCCGTAACAGCGGTTTTAACAGCGCACAGACATTTAACCGACGCTTCAAACTTGAAGCAGGTATGACTCCTGCCGAATGGCTCGCATCAAGAAACTAAACCATATCTTTTTCCGACATCCCTGCGCATATTTGCAGAAAGGGTATTTTGTCTACTAAGATAAATCATTTCACTTTACCCCGATAAACCGTTTGACCTATCGCGATAAAACAACATTTATATCGAGGATAAAATTTTCGGCTCTACTCACAGAAGTTTTTTTCCACAGCCGTATCGCAAAATCCAGACAGCCATCTGGCAAAATCTCGAACGCTGCGCGACAACCGACTCTGCATGACATCAAAAAAAGACCCTCTCTACAAAGAAAAGGTCTTTTTTCTCATACTACGCGTAGTATTTAAGTTTTGTGGAAAACACAATGTGCATCCATAAGCACAGAATCAAGGTATCACAACAAGATTAAACAACTATAGATGGTTTTTAAAACAAAAGAATAAAAATTTTATTAGTGTATCACTACATTTGTGCAATGCAAATTTATCAGTAATACATCATGACGAAATTAGCATCTTGTAAAATAAACGGTAAAGGTATTGACGAATCGTAAAATTGACGTTTCAACAATACGTATCGTGCCTCAAACTCAGCAATAATCATCCTGAAAAGGAGAAAAGACAGATAAATTTCTGTCAACATATTAGGTCAACAAACGATAAATATCGGTAACTTTGTGATAAATCAGCAAAATGAAAAGACTCATATTCTTCATCCTCGTGTACATCTCAGGCATCCTGACACCACATGCCGAATCTTGGATTCGCATCAACCAACTGGGCTACATCCCACAAACGAGCAAAGTGGCAGTGATGATGTCACAGGAAAAAATCTCCGTTGAGGAATTCCAACTTGTTGATGCGTTTAGCCAAAAAACAGTCGGTAAATTCGGCAAAAAACATATCACGCACACAGGTCCTCTCGGACAGATGAAATCTACATTCAGACTTAATTTCAGCAGCATCCGGACACCAGGAACATATTTCCTGCAAGTCGGACAGACAAAATCACCCTTGTTCGCCATTAACGGCAACGTCTACAAAGGTACTGCCGACTTTGTTCTGAACTATATGCGCCAACAGCGGTGTGGCTACAACCCTTATTACAAGGACAGTTGTCATCAAAAAGATGGTTACATAGCCTATCATCCTACAAAATCTAATCAGTTTATAGATGTGAGAGGAGGCTGGCACGATGCAGGAGACTGTCTGCAATATACCACAACATCGGCAAACGCCATCTATCAGATGATGTTCGCTTATCAACAAAATCCTCACGCTTTTACCGACAAATACCAGACCGACGGCACCCCAGGCGGCAACGGAATTCCTGACATCGTGGACGAAATAAGATGGGGCTTAGATTGGCTGAACCGCATGAATCCTGAGAAGGGAGAATTATACAACCAGATTGCAGATGACCGCGACCACGTCGGTATGCGCGAACCGCAAAACGATGTAGCCGATTATGGTTGGGGGCCCAATAACGGCCGACCCGTATACTACTGCGACGGCAAACCGCAACAACGCGGAACCTTCATGAATGCCACTACTGGAGTAGCAAGCACTGCAGGAAAATTTGCATCAGACTTCGCCTTAGGCTCCAAAATTCTGATGCCTTTCTATCCCGACCTCGCGCGTACCATCGGGGCAAAAGCGGCGGATGCCTACGCTGTCGGTATAGAGAAACCCGGATACTGCCAGACTGTCTCTGTCAGGTCACCATACATATACGAGGAATCCAACTGGGTTGACGACATGGAACTTGGTGCAGCAGAAATGTATTTCAAGACTGGAGACAAACGATATCTCAATGACGCCATCCAATACGGACGACAGGAGAAAACAACCCCGTGGATGGGTAAAGACACCGCACGCCATTATCAATGGTATCCCTTCATGAATATGGGCCACTATCAAGTAGCGCTTGCCGGAGACAAAAAAATCAGACGAGAGTTTCTCTCTCACCTTAAAGCCGGTATAGACGGCGTCTGGCAACGGGCGCAGCAATCTCCGTTTCGTAACGGCATTCCGTCTATATGGTGTTCCAACAATCTGACTACAGCTATGTTAACGCAATGCATTTTATATCGTCAGCTTTCGGGCGACCGGTCCTACGAGGAAATGGAAGGTGCACTGCGCGACTGGCTTTTAGGCTGCAACCCGTGGGGCGTCAGCATGATTGTTGAAATGCCTTTGGGAGGGAACTACCCGAGACAACCTCATTCCAGCAACGTAAAACTGGGTATCGGCAATACTACCGGCGCACTGGTGGACGGACCTGTATACACAACCATCTTCAACAGTTTACGGGGCGTGCATCTTGATGATGACGCAAAAGGTCTGTCCAACAATTACGATTTATTCCAACCTGGCAATATGGTTTATCACGACAACCTGCATGACTATGCATCAAACGAACCTACTATGGACGGAACAGCATCGCTCACCTTCCCCTTATCTGCTTACGAAGAAGAAGGACGTTTACAGCAACGCCTGCAACCAGACAAAAACATATATCACGCTGATGGAATCATCCGAGGAAATCCTGACACGAAAAAAATCAGTTTAGTATTTACTGCGGCAGACAAGGCTGACGGCGCAGAACCCATCATCTCAGCATTGAAGAGACATAAGATTCACGGAAGTTTCTTCTTTACGGGACAATTCTACGAAATGTTTCCCGATATTATCCAACGTTTGCGCAAGGAAGGACATTATGTCGGTAGTCATAGCTATGGACACTTGCTCTATTTCCCTTGGGACCGGCGCGACACAATGCTCGTCAGCCACGAAGAATTTGACAAAGATATCATCAAGAGCTACCAACTGATGGAGAAAGCCGGAATACACAAAGAAGATGCGCCTTATTTCATTCCGCCCTATGAACATTACAATAGCACCATATCAGCATGGGCCAAGCAATTAGGGTTGCAAGTCATCAACTATACCCCCGGTACCGCAAGCAACGGAGACTACACCACGCCAAGTATGAAAAACTATTACAGCAGTCAGACCATTATTGACCGCATACTCAACTACGAGTCCACACAGCCTAACGGACTTAATGGTTTCTTCCTACTCATGCACTTCGGCACCGTTCCTGAGCGCACGGACAAACTCTACAACCGCCTTGATGAAATCATAGACACATTACAGGAACGGGGTTATCAATTTGTCAACGTCAGAGAAATGATTGAGGATAAATGATCAGCAGCACACTAATAGCTCTCGGCACACTGGCAGCCTACTTGATTATCCTATTACTGACTGCCCGTCTCACTGGTAAAGAAAAGAGCAATGAGGCCTTTTTTCGCGGAAACAAGAAGTCCCGCTGGTATCTTGTCGCCTTTGGCATGATTGGAGCTTCTGTCTCCGGGGTTTCATTCATCTCTGTTCCCGGATATGTGGGTCACACACAAATGACATACCTGCAGATGTGTATTGGCTTTTTCTTCGGATACCTCATCGTAGCCTATGTCCTACTTCCCATATATTACAAAAAGAACCTCACCAGCATCTACTCCTATCTTCAAGACCGCTTCGGAAGCACATCGCGCAAGACTGGTGCAATATTTTTTATCATCAGCAAAATCAGCGGCGCGGCCATCAGGTTCTATCTCGTCTGTATCGTTCTGCAACAATTCTTATTCGGTCAGTTAGGAATCCCGTACCCAGCTACAGTTGTCATTATTCTGTCTATGGTCTGGCTATATACCCGTAAAGCCGGCATACGCACGCTTGTCTACACAGACTCCTTACAGACACTGTGCTTCATCTGTGTCATCATCGCAGTCCTCATTATCATCGGACGTCAGATGTATCCATCATTGACAGATATGACAGAAGCGATAGCGTCAAGTTCTTTCGGCCGTGTGTTCATATGGGACAACTGGAACGATAAGCAATACTTTTGGAAACAATTCCTCAGCGGTATCTTTATCGTTGTCGTTATGACGGGATTAGACCAAGACATGATGCAGAAGAATCTGACTTGTCCCGATTTACAGAAAGCGCAAAAGGACATGTGCACCTACGGATTCTTTTTTATTCCTGTCAATCTCTTATTACTCGCTATCGGTGCCTTGCTTTACATCTATGCCCGGCAAAACAGCATTACTATTCCGGAAAGTGGCGACCAACTGTTCCCGTTACTTGTACAAAACGGCTGTTTCGGTCCGTTAGTCACAGTTTTATTTATCCTGGGGATATCCGCAGCAGCATTTTCGAGTATTGACTCAGCTCTGACCGCACTGACAACGACTTTCTGCATTGACATCCTTAACATCGACAAAGAGACATCAGAAACTCATGCTGTCAAAAAACGCAAACTTGTACATCTCTGCATCGTTGTCTTTTTCATTATCCTCACCATCATGTTTAAGTGGATCGGCAACAACAGCGTCATTGATGTCATCTATATTATGGCATCTTACACATACGGACCCCTGTTGGGCCTTTTCTCTTTCGGAATATTTACCCGTTACCAGATTCAGGAGCGATACACACCTTTCATCGCTATAGCGGCACCGCTGATTTGTTATGCGTTATCTTACCTCGTGCCTTATTACACACACTATCAGTTCGGCTACGAGTTATTGATGCTGAATGGCGCTCTAACCTTTTTTATGCTCTACCTATCCCGTAGGCCGGCATCACAGACCTAAGAAGGTGCGAAGGCCCATATCAACACCTGAGAAGCCCATAAACGCCATCGCCAGCAGACCGGCAGTAATCAACGCTAATGGAACACCACGCATAGCCTTCGGTGTCTCAATCAGACTCATCTGCTCACGCAAACCGGCAAACACCACCATCGCCAGCCAGAAACCTGCCGCCGTCGATGTCGAGAATATCAACGCCTGCAACAAGTCATAGTCCTTCTGAATAACAAGGATAGCAACACCGAGGATACAACAGTTTGTCGTAATTAACGGAAGGAAAACACCCAGCGCCTGATACAACGAGGGCATAGAATGTTTCAACACTATCTCTATCATTTGCACCAACGAAGCAATGACAAGAATAAAGACTATCGTTTGCAGATAGCCCAGCCCGAATACATCCAGCACATATTTTTGTATGATAAATGTCACCAGTGTCGCCACCACAAGTACGGCAGTCACAGCAAGTCCCATTCCCGACGCAGTCTCTATTTTTTTAGATACGCCCAAAAAAGGACAGATCCCCAAGAATTGCGCCAATACGATATTATTAACAAATATCGCTGTAATAACTATTAAAAATAAATTTAATACGTAGTCCATTGTCTCTGCCTATATGTTATTTTTTAATCACAAATTTATTGAAGAGGGCTATCAGGTAACCCAATGCCAGAAAGGCTCCGGGAGCAAGCACAAACATCAGCATACCATAATTTTCTCCCTGCAACGTAATACCCGACATTCCAAAATCTTCACTACGGAACACAACACCCGTTCCCAATATTTCACGCACTGCGCCAAGTAAGGTCAATGCCAACGAGAAACCTATACCTATACCCATTCCGTCACAAAGGCTGTCAAGAGGTGAGTTTTTCGCCGCAAAAGCCTCAGCACGACCAAGAATTATACAGTTAACAACAATCAGAGGAATGAATAATCCCAATGTCGTATATATGCCTGGTAAATATGCCTGCATCAACATTTGCAACATTGTAACAAGCGATGCGATAATGATAATATAGGAAGGTATGCGCACCATATCAGGAATCAAATTCTTCAAACAGGAGATAATCAAGTTGGACAGCATCAAAACAAACATCGTCGCCAGTCCCATCGCAAGACCGTTTATAGCCGAAGATGTCGTTCCTAATGTCGGACACATTCCAAGCAGAAGCACAAATGTGGGATTCTCCTTTACAATACCGTTCAATATTATTTTAAATTTGCTCATATCTATCATCTGTTTAATCTTATGAATTTACGGTTCTGACAATGGTTTTTTGTCACCATATAGTTCGTCATAAGCTTTTTTTATTGCTCCGAGAAAGGCCCGAGAGGTAATTGTGGACGCCGTTATAGCATCAATTTCTCCGCCGTCTTTGCTGACTGTAAAATTACACGTTCCCGGATTTTTGCCGACAATATCGCCTTTTTGTCCTTTTTGGAACCAGGTGTTTGCCTTAGCACCCAGACCAGGAGTCTCGGCACTGGACAAAATGGTATATCCTAAGATTGTACCCTCTAAGTCAAATCCGACAAGTATCTCCAGCGTGCCGCCAAAACCTTGAGCCTGCGTGGTGACTGCAGTTCCGACAGGTTTTCCCGTCTTATCGGCTACGAGATAGAACACATAGTCGCCTACTTCTTTCGCCTCCGAGACCTGAACATTGTCCGACCCCATTACAGCAAAAATGCCTTTTGACAGGTTTTCTGCGTTAATCTTTTCTATCTGCGGCGCAGTCACTTTGTTGACCCAAGCTAACACTCCGCCGGCGACAACAGCTACAACAGTCATAACAATGACCATATTCGTAAATGACGATTGTAGTTTTTTCATTTCTTTGAGCCCTCCGCTGCTCCAAAGCGTTTAGGTTTGCAGTAATTATTTATTAGCGGTGTAAACGCATTTGCAATCAGTATCGCAAAAGACATTCCTTCCGGATAAGCGCCGAATGTACGAATGACAACTGTCAGCAAACCAATCGCAACACCATATATAAGCTGTCCTTTATGCGTCATCGGCGAAGTGACATAATCTGTCGCCATAAAGACTGCACCAAGCATCAGACCTCCGCTCAGGATTTCCACAACAGGAGATGCAAATGCAGGATTCGCGATGTGCATAATACCTGTTGCCGCAAACACTGTTACAATGATGCTTAACGGTATGTGCCACGTGATTATACCGCGCGATAACATATATATCAATCCTATTAATATCGCCAATGCGCTGACTTCACCCATACAACCGCCAGTTTGTCCCACAAGCATATCTATCGCAGAAGGCAGTTGGTCAAGCAATGACGCATCACCTGATTTCGCCGCTTCCTTAATAAGCGAGAGAGGTGTCGCTCCTGTCTGCGCATCGGTATAGGTCGCCCAGCTCTGTCCTGCGACAGGCCACGTTGTCATTTCTACGGGAAAGGATATCAGCATAAATGCACGCGCAGCCAAAGCAGGATTAAACAGGTTACAACCCAAACCGCCGAAAGTCATTTTAACTACGCCGATAGCAAACAAAGCACCCGTGACAACCATCCACAACGGGATGTTGGAAGGCAAATTGAACGCCAGCAACAAACCTGTTATCAACGCAGAACCGTCGCTGATTGTCAATTCTTGCTTCCGCAACAGGAAACGATTAATAAACCATTCGAAAAACAAGCACGACAAAACCGACGTTAATGTAACGACTACAGCTCCTAATCCGAAAAAATAAAAAGAACACAGCAAAGCTGGCAAGAGTGCTATACACACACCATACATGTTCCGCTGTATACTGTCGCCGCTATGAATATGAGGTGATAGAGATACAATTAATTTATTTGTCATATCTGTCATTTTCTATAATACTATTTTGATTGCACTCGCGATTTAATTATCCCAGTCACAGTGGATTTGCCTATTCTTACGAAATCCAACAAAGGACGATGCGACGGACATGTAAACTGACATGAACCACATTCTATACATGATGTTATTTGGTTTGCCTCAAGCAAGTCCCACATTTCGTTAACAGTACCGTTTGCCAACAAATAAGGTTCCAGACCCATCGGGCACACTGTGACACATTTTCCGCAACGGATACACGGTCCTGCCTGACCGCGTCGCGCCTCTTTGTCATTCATGACAAGAACACCGGACGAGCCCTTACATATAGGTACGTCAGTATTGATTAACGCCTTTCCCATCATGGGGCCGCCGCCGACAACCTTACCTGTGTCTTCCGGCAATCCGCCGCACAGGTCGATAAGCTGCTGCATCGGTGTACCCATACGCACCATAAAGTTGGAAGGTTGAGCAAGACTCTTCCCCGTCACCGTCACGACACGTTCAAACAGCGGTTTGTTTTTCATCACCGCCTGATACACCGCAAATGCTGTACCCACATTCTGTATTATGGCCCCGACGTTGGCGGGTAACGCCGGCGGCGCAGGTACCTGTCGTCCTACGACAGCATCTATCAACTGTTTCTCGCCACCCTGAGGATATTTTATTTTCAGGGGAACTATCTCGATGTCCGGATATGCCTGCGCCTTTTCGGTCATCAAGTCTATGGCATCAGGTTTATTGCCCTCTATAGCGATGTAGCCCTTATGGACACCGACGGCTTTCATCAGCAATGCCACCCCGACCAATATTTCGTCGGCATGTTCCAACATCAACCTGTGGTCTGCAGTCAGATATGGTTCACATTCAACAGCATTGATGATGACCCACTCTATTTTGCTTCCTGGTGGCGGCGACAGTTTAACGTGAGTCGGGAAACAGGCACCACCCATACCGACAATGCCTGCATTCTGAATTTTGGCAACGATTTCTTTATCCGTCAGTTCCGGACGGTCTTCTATCTTCACCAAATCAGCCGAGCGGTCTATGGATTCATCCCACACATCATCCTCAACTTGTATATATATGGCAGGTTTCGCATATCCGCTGGCATCTACTATTGTGTCAATTTTGAGGACTGTACCGCTCACTGAGGAATGAATCGGCGCAGAAACAAAACCTCCGGCTTCGGCTATCATCTGTCCCACGATAACCTTGTCTCCTTTATTGACAATCGGCTTTGCCGGCGCACCTATATGCTGTCCAAGAGGAAAAACAGCCACTTGCGGCAACGGGGCAATCGTTATAGGTCTTGCCGCTGATAATTTATTTCCCTCAGGATGTACTCCACCTATTCTAAATGTCTTCATTGCTCTTCATTTTTTATTTCTTCTTTCACAGGCTGCTCCGCCGGAGTCTCCCATTCACCGATTTTATGGATGGTGTTCCTCGGACACACTGTCTCACATTTACCACACAACGTACACTTGGCCGCATCTATATAAGCCAGATTATCTTCAACCGTGATAGCGCCGCTCTCACATTTTTTCTCACACAGTCTGCAACCTATGCAAGATACCGCACAGGCATTCTTTGCCGCAACGCCTTTATCCTTGTTTCGGCACTTGACGACCATACCTGTCTTATCTGGTGTCACCACACGGATTTCTATCAATCCTCTCGGACAAGCTTTCACGCATGCCCCGCACGCCACACACCGGTCCGGGTCAATCAGCACTCCCTTCTCTGGGTCTATGGAAAGGGCACCGAACTCACATTTAGCGACACAGTCACCATAACCCAGACACCCATAGGCACATGCTGTTTCTCCCATGCTGGTGATATGAGCTACCCGGCAACTTTGTGCGCCGTCATATTCACGCAGTTGCGGACGATTGGTACACGAGCCGTCACAACGCATTACAGCCATCCGCACTGCGTCTCCACCGACTGACTCCATTCCTAATGCGTCAGCAATCTTGTCCATCACGGCTTTTCCTCCGACGGGACACAACAAGCCTTCCAACGAACCTTTGTCGGCAGCCTTAACACACTCTGACGCCATCGCGTCACAACCGGGAAAACCGCAACCGCCACAGTTCGCTCCTGGTAGTACAGCATTGACCTTCGCCAGACGAGGATCTTCCTTTACGGCAAATTTCCTCAATACTAAATACAGCACTGAAGCCAAGACCATACCTGCAATACCCAATACACCTACAGCCTGAAGAATTGTATCCATAATTTCTATGTATTTTCTATCTTAAATATAAATGTTTTACTGAATTTATCACGTAAGAGATGCAACGCCGTAAAATACACGCCATATATCATCAGCAGCAACAGTACGGCTGTCACATCATGCAGATGAAGCACCACGATAGCCAGCGGTATCCATATCAACGTCAGCAACAGCGGCAACCCAAATGCCATAATTACCGCTTTGCGCCCCATTCCGACGGTACCGTACACATAGACTTCCTGCCCTACGTGATACATCGCCGCGTTACCGTCTTCTACCTCTACAATCTTCTCTTTGCTCTCTGAGGAAGGACACAACCGGCGCACACTGCACGCACCGCATGCAGTCTCCTGACGTATCATGATGTGTACGCTGTTTCCGTCTACCGCGACGATATCACCTTTGTGCCCTATTCTCTCAAATGCCATACATCTGTTTTAGTAGTTACGATATTTTTTGCCGGCCCGCTACAGATCATGTTGTCTTAAACGGTATTCCGCCAACTCTTCGTATTTTGTACCCTTACGCCCATAATTGGCATAAGGATAAATCGATATGCCGCCCCGGGGTGTAAAGAGACCTGTAACCTCAATATATTTAGGGTCCATCAATTTTATGAGGTCTTTCATGATTTTGTTCACACAGTCCTCGTGAAAGTCACCGTGATTGCGAAAACTGAAAAGGTAGAGCTTGAGACTTTTGCTTTCAACCATACGTCTGTCGGGAATATAGCTTATACGTATCTCCGCAAAGTCAGGCTGCCCTGTGATGGGACACAACGAAGTAAACTCCGGACAGTTGAATCTTACCCAGTAATCATTGTCCGGATGTTTATTCTCAAAACTCTCCAGTACCTCCGGAGCATAATCCTGTTTATATTGTGTCTTTTGGCCTAATGCCTGCAGACCTTCGTTTTTTCTTTCCATCAACTATTGTTTTATCGTTCTGATACCTAAATATTTTTCCAGTCCCCTACGTCTCAGTTTGCACGCCGGACAATCTCCGCAACCGTCGCCGGGAACACCATTGTAGCAAGTCACTGTGTCTTTCCGTACGATATCCATCACGCCCAGCTCATCCGCCAAAGCCCACGTCTCACACTTGTCCAGCCACATCAGGGGTGTATGGAGGACAAACTGTTCATCCATAGCCATATTGAGTGTCACATTCAGACTCTTGACAAACGTGTCGCGACAGTCGGGATAGCCGCTGAAATCTGTCTGCGAGACTCCAGTCACGATGTTTTGGATACCTCTTTCGCGAGCATATACTGCCGCTATACTGATAAAAAACATATTTCTGCCAGGCACGAACGTATTGGGAAGTTTCTCCGCCGGCTTGTCCTTGTCCATAACTACCGAAGTGTCAGTCAGGGCGTTACTGCTCAGTTGTCCGATAAACGACACATCCATTTTGTCCCAGTGGACACCTGCAGAAAGCGCTATCTTCTGCGCATGCTCAACTTCAACGATATGCTTTTGTCCGTATATGAACGTCAAAGCCCATACTTCCTTATAATATTTCTTGGCCCAATACAAACATGTCGTTGAGTCCTGTCCGCCGCTGAATATGACCAGAGCCTTGTCACGCTGCATTTTTCTTATGTCTTGCTATTTATGTGCAAAGATAGTCATTTTGCAAGTATTATCGCGTATCAGCCAGTGCAATGTTTCGAAAGATTGCCGCAAGACACCGGTACGCGATTTTCTTTACGCTGTCTTAAAATATTATCCTTAATATTCCGTTATACTATAGATGACAACACACACTTTTGGCATACCGATGATGAAGAAAGGCGTTGCTATTTTCTTTACAGCCATATTGTTATGTACGACTGGTGCCTTTGCTCAGAAGCAACGGCTCCAATACCGTCCCTACGCTGATTTGCGTGGGTTCCACTATGGTTTTTTCTTCGGAATGCACGCCCAGAGTATCGCTCTCGCCAATAACGGATATATTGATCCCGACACAGGCCAACAGTGGCTGGTCAGCAATGACCGCTACGACCCGGGCTTCACGGTAGGACTGGTCGGCGAGTGGCGCATATCAGAGAACTTCGCCTTCAGACTGTTGCCGACAATGCACTTTGCAACCAAGCATCTGACATTTAAGGACCAGGTTTCCGGTGAAAGACAATTTCAAGATTTGAAGTCAACTTACATATCTCTTCCTATGGATATTAAGTTCACACCGCCCCGCATCAACAATTACCGTCCCTATTTCATAGCAGGTATCAACCCCATGTATGACCTGACTATCAAGAGTCAGGAGAACATTATGGTGAAGCCTTTGACGTTCTGTCTGGAATTCGGTTTCGGATGCGACCGCTACCTGCCATACTTTAAGTTTATCCCTGAAATCAAGTTTTGTCTGGGTCTTAACGACATTCTCAAGACCGACCGCTCAGCCTTGCGCGATAAGACAAAAGAGGTCTTTACCAAGTCCGTCAGTGAGGCAAAGACAAGGATGATAGTCCTTACGTTGTATTTTGAGTAGGCTAATACGCCGGCCGATATTTATCTTCATCTTTATCTCCGAGCATACTGAGATATGCCTGATAGCGCGAAGCGGCAATCCTGCCCTCCGCGATAGCCTGACGCACAGCACAGTGAGGCTCTTCCAGATGCATGCAGTTGGAGTATTTGCAATTCTGCGACTCGTTGAAGATTTCACGGAAGTAGTGTGACACTTCCTGGGGTTCAAAGTCAAAAGTGCCGAATCCCTTCACACCCGGTATGTCAATAATGGAACCGCCACCCGGCAGGTCGTACATCTCACTGAAAGTGGTTGTGTGCATACCAACATTGTGAGAGTCCGAGATGGATGCAGTGGCCGCATTTGCCGTAGGCACCAACGCATTGAGCAAGGCACTCTTACCGACGCCGGAGTTTCCGGCAACGAGCGTGATCTTATCTTTCAGCAACCCTGGAAGTTCCTCCAGTCCTTCTCTTTTGACAACAGAGACGGCGTAACAGGTGTAACCTATAGACGTGTAGAGCCGTCTGAATGTTTCCATCCGCTCCATCTCTCCGTCATCGAGAAGGTCTGTCTTGTTAAAAAGAATGACGACAGGGATACGGTATGCCTCAGCCGAAGCCAGGAAACGGTCAATAAAGACCGAAGACGTCTCGGGATAGTTAATGGTGAAAAACAGCAGTACGAGGTCAATATTAGCGGCAAGTATGTGGCTCTGCTTGGACAGGTTGGAAGCGCGGCGGATGATGTAATTCCGCCTGTCGGCTATCTCACAGATAAAAGCAGTGCCGTCGTTGTTTTCTATCAGGTCAACGATGTCCCCCACAGCAACCGGATTGGTGCTGCGTATTCCCCGAAGCCTGAAATTACCCTTAATCTTACATTGCAACACCCTGCCGCCGTCAGTACGGACCTCATACCAACTGCCGGTGTTCCTGATAACGAGACCTTGCATTAAATGGTCATCAATTCTTTGTCTTTCTTGGCAGAAATCTCGTCAATAGTCTTCATGAAACGGTCGTGCAGCTTCTGGAGGTCGTTTTCCGCATCTTTCTCCATATCTTCGCTCAACCCGTCCTTGATGGCTTTCTTCAGCTTCTCTATACCATCGCGGCGTGTATTACGAATACTGATCTTGGCATTCTCAGCCTCCTTGTTACACTCTTTGGCTATCTGCTTACGACGCTCTTCTGTCAAAGGAGGAAAGTTAAGACGGATAACCTCTCCGTTATTCTCAGGAGTAATACCGATGTTGGAGTCGATTATGGCTTTCTCTATGATACGGAACATACTCTTGTCCCAAGGCTTGATGGCGATGGTACGCTGGTCGGGCGTACTGATGGCAGAAACATTGTTCAGCGGCACCATAGAGCCATAAGAATCAACGCGTATAGCGTCAAGTATATGCACATTGGCTTTACCTGCGCGGATGTGTGATAATGTATCTTCAAGATACATCGTTGTCATTTGCATTTTTTCCTCACATTCACTGAGGCACTGTTTTACGTCAAACATAATGATATCGTTTTTGAAATTTGAACAAAGATAAGAAAGAAATCTCTTTTTACAAAAATTACATTGTATTTTTTTCAAGGGAGTTAAGAAATATCGTTAATTTTGGATGCAAAAACCATTTTTGTTATGTTAGAAGAACTCAAAGAGCGCGTATGCGCTGCCAATCTGGACCTGGTGTCCAAAGGTCTGGTCGTATATACATGGGGCAACGTCAGCGGGATAAGCCCCGACAGGCGCTATGTCGTCATCAAGCCGTCAGGTGTGGATTATGCCATCATGAAACCGCACCACATGGTTGTGGTTGACCTGCAGACAGGCGAGCCCGTGGAGGGTGACTTCAGACCGTCGTCAGATACGCCGACCCACCTGGAACTCTATCGCCGTTTTGCCGGCATAGGCGGCGTCACGCACACACATTCCGTCAACGCTGTGGCTTATGCTCAAGCCGGTATGGATATCCCCGCACTGGGCACCACCCACGCCGACTATTTCTATGGCGGCATCCCCTGTACGCGCGCCCTGACAGAGCAGGAGGTCGATGAGGCTTACGAGCTGAATACGGGTAAGGTCATCTGTGAGACGATTATGGAGCGCGGCTATGACCCTATGGCTGTCCCCGCCATCGTGGTGCGCAATCACGGACCGTTCTCCTGGGGCAAAGACGCCGCTGCGTCGGTATATCACGCCGTAGTGATGGAGAAGGTCGCAGAAATGGCCATGAAGACGCTGCAGCTCAACCCTCATGCGGCTATGCCCCAATATATACTGGACAAGCACTACAGCCGCAAGCACGGCCCCAACGCCTACTACGGACAGAAAGGCGACCATTGACCTCCCGCCTCCCCTGACCTTATGCGCCATGAGGAGAAAGCGTGTCGCCCTACGGGGTAAAGTTTTCCGTTCCGGCCTTTGGAATATACGTTCCGTCCCTTGGAATATACGTTCCAGCCTATGGAATGAACCTACAATCCTGCGAAACTGAAAATATATCGCAGGAAAGGCCCTTAAAACAACTGAAAAAATGTAACTTTGCACACATTAAAAAATTGCAACAATATATTCTCCATCAAAAGCAAAGCATGAGCAAACACTGTGTAATATTCAGGATAGCCATATATGTCGGATTACTGATGTCCTCCGCTGCATCTATGGCACAAGATTTTTCTGTGGATGCGGATCACAGCTTCCTTGGTCGCGTACACAAAATCATAAACAGGTCACCGGCACGCCATATTGACACCAACTATATAGAGGTGCCCCGTCTGCCTTGGCGTATCAGTCTGAGGAGCCGCGTGGCACAGACCGACTTGCGTATGCACTCAAGTATTGACGGTGCCGATTTGTACAATCCTATTTTAGCAAGCACAGGCCTCGAGCTGAACGGTCCGCTGGAAATCTCACCAATCATGATGACCCCGGTCTCCACATCTGTGGGAATATCGGTCGGCTACAAGGGCATCAGTGCCAGCTATTCCCTGCCTCTCAACAAGAGCAACGGACAGAGTCTCTCAGTGAGGAGTATCGGCAGATTCCACAGCGCCCACCTGCGCTGGCACAAGTTTGAGGACAAATCGCCCGCAGTGCCGGCTCATTTCACAATGATGGTGCCTGACAGCACCGGCGCAAAGCACCCACTACCCTTTGAAATGAATGACGACTGGAATTTGCTTTCTCCTATCAAGATTCAGACGCTGGTGTTTGACGCTTTCTACATCTTCAACAACAAACGCTTCTCCTATGGCGCCGCCTTCAACCAGAAGACCATCCAGAAGCGTTCTGCAGGCTCACTCATAGCAGGCATCATGGCATACTACGCCGACCTCAGGATGGACGATGACACCAATGCCGAACTGATTGCCTACATGGGCAACATAGGCCGCATACGCCAATGGCAGGGAAGCGTCGGGGCAGGCTACGCCTACAACTACGTGCCCGCCAAAGGATGGCTCATAGGAGCGACCGTAATGCCTATGGTGACATTTGTCAACCGTATGAAATTGACCCAATACAAGAGCAACTTCATTGAATTGGCAACCGACGAAATGAACCAGGTAGATATAGATGAGTACATACAAGGAGAAGGTCTTTATATTGACCAATACAAGATAGAAAAGGTGGGAAGCGTGACCCGCAATAACAATGTATCTGTAAACTTCACGGCACGCCTCTCCGTCACCTACAACTGGGACAGATACTTCGCCAACATCAACGGTCAGTTCAACAACTTCCAGTACAAGCACAAATCGTCAAAAGCCTCTATGCACGGCCACCTCAACGACTGGTACATCAACGCCTCTGTCGGTGTGAGACTGTAAGATAACAACGGCCATTTGCATAGCAATCCGTCAATACAGCTTTACCCTCATACAAAAAACTGTCGGCAGGAGTGGAAGTCCCCTGCACGACAGCAAATGAGTATGAAATTATAGAAACAAAAGTCTGTTACGTTTTCTTTGGTCTTCAGTCGACATTCTTGACGGAACCGCCGCTCGACGATTTGCTTTTCAAATTTTTGACATTGCAGCTGACGCTTCCGCCGCTGCTGGCAGTAGCCTTACCGGAGAGGGCCTTTATCTTTTTAGCATTCAAAGATGCACCGCTTGAACTTTCAAGGATGACACATTTAGCCTCATTACCGCCGAGGGTAAGGCTGGCCCCGCTGTTCACATCAGCAGAGATAGTGTCTGCATTGTAAACATTCACGTCGGCATCTGCTCCGCTGCTTACATCAAACTCCACACAGGAGGTAAC
>CACXEH010000024.1 GCA_902766625.1 uncultured Bacteroidales bacterium
ATGAATAAATTGCAGTAAAGCTTTTGTTAATAGATTTTTAGCGCATATTTATGCGCAGTGGTCGTAACGGCCTGTTTTGGTCGGAACAGATAGAGCGAAGGTCTTATGCGTCAGCAAACACCGTCCCGTCGTCAAGGGTCACGTACAGTTTGGTGTATTCGCAGTGGAAGTCGTTTTCCAGTCTTTCCAGATAGCGGGCACTTTCCCATTTGCACATCGGCAGGTCGTGGAGCAGACAGTTGCCGCATGTCTCCGGGGTCGTGGCGGGCACCTCGTTCTGGGTGAGAATCCACTGCAGGCATTTGATGGTCAGCCTGCGCATGTCTTCCACAGAGTAGGTTCCTGTCATGATGATATACATGCCCGTCAGGCATCCCATGGGACCTACATATACTACGTCGTCTTTCACTTCAGAATTGCGGAACCATGTCGCCATCAGATGTTCTAAACTGTGCATGGCGGCGGGTGCCACGGCAGGCTCTTTGTTGGGTTCGGTGATGCGCAGGTCATAAGTGGTGAAGCCTTTGTCCTCGCGCGAGACATAGATGCCCGGCTTCAGGTGTGTATGATCAATGGTGAAACTCTGTATAACTTCCATAAAACTGTTTTTAGTGTTGCCTGTCTTGAATTATCGTATTGCGAAATTACTGCTTTTCCGGAAAACCGACAAGCTCTTTGGCGAGAAATGCTTAACTTTGCACGCTGATATAATATGGTATATCATGACGAAGAAAAATTGTGCTAACTGGGTAGTGCCTAAAGGTAAGAAAATGACGGAAAAGGACAGGCGTATCTTGGCTTTTCAGGAAAAAGGTTACCTTGTGCCGACACGGCAACTGATAAAAAGCAGAGCCCAGATTGCAGGTATACGAGAGAGTGGGAAAATCAATACCGGAGTGCTGGATTATGTAGCGGAACACATCAAGGCTGGTGTGTCGACAGCAGATATAGACAAATGGGTATATGCCTTTACAACAGACCATGATGCCATACCGGCGCCGTTGAACTATGAGGGTTTCCCCAAAAGCGTGTGTACAAGTGTAAATGAGGAGGTATGCCACGGTATACCAAGCAATGATGTTGTCCTTGAGGACGGCGATATTGTCAATGTTGATGTCTCGACTATTTATAAAGGTTACTACAGCGATGCAAGCCGTATGTTTATTATAGGTAAGACTACACCAGAGAAAGAAAAACTTGTACGTGTGGCGAAGGAATGTCTGGACAAAGGTGCTGAGGCTGCCGTGCCGTATGGTTTTATCGGTGACATTGCCCATGTGATAACTGAACACGCTCACAAAAACGGTTTCTCGGTCGTAAGAGATTATTGCGGTCACGGTGTAGGACTGGATTTTCACGAAGAGCCGGAGGTGTTTCATTTTGGCAAACCGAAAACAGGTATGTTGCTTGTTCCCGGTATGGTCTTTACCATAGAACCCATGATTAATATGGGTACATGGGAGATCTTTATTGACGAGGAAAACGACTGGACAGCTGTGACAGAGGACGAATTGCCCAGTGCGCAATGGGAGCACACGTTTTTGATGACAGACAATGGGGTAGAGATACTGACCCGTTAAGAGATATGGAGAAGGACATTATAATATTAGGAATAGAGTCAAGTTGCGACGACACTTCGGCAGCAGTGATACGCAATGGTTTCTTGCTGAGCAACGTGACGGCCAGTCAAAGTGTGCACGAAGCATATGGCGGTGTTGTGCCGGAGTTGGCTTCAAGAGCTCATCAGAAAAACATTCTACCGACAATAGACCAGGCAATAAAACGCGCAGGGATAGAGAAAGAGGATATCAGCGCCATAGCGTTTACCAGAGGCCCCGGACTGATGGGATCGTTACTGGTCGGCGTCTCTTTTGCAAAAGGTCTGTCAATCTCGCTGGGAAAGCCACTGGTAGAGGTTAATCACCTTCAGGGACATGTTCTTGCACATTTTATAAAAGAGGAGGGAAAGGAGCGTAATCTGCCTGATTTCCCCTTCCTGTGTCTGCTGGTCAGCGGCGGTAATTCGCAAATCGTAAAGGTGAATGCCTACAATGATATGGAGGTGCTGGGACAGACTATAGATGACGCGGCTGGTGAGACAATAGATAAATGCTCGAAATTTATGGGACTGGGTTATCCCGGAGGACCGATTATAGACAAGTTGGCGCGTCAAGGCAATCCCGACGCTTTTAAATTTAATAAACCGCATATTGCAGGCTTGGATTACAGCTTCAGCGGACTGAAAACATCATTCCTATATTTTCTGGAAGGTAAGATGAAAGAAAATCCTCGTTTTATAGAAGAAAACCAGAAAGACCTTGCTGCATCATTGGAAAAGACGGTTGTTGAAGTCTTGATGGACAAGTTGAGCAAGGCTGTGAAGATAACAGGAATCAACCGTGTGGCTGTTGCCGGCGGTGTGTCAGCCAATACAGGTTTACGTCAGGCCTTTATGAATAAAGCGGAAAAATCAAAGTGGACAGTCTATATACCGCCGTTCTCATACACAACAGACAACGGCGCGATGATAGCTATTGCCGGTTATTTTAAATATCAAGACAAAGTGTTCTGCTCTTTGGAAAAACCGGCATATTCACGAGTAACGTTTGAATAGAAATGACATTAAAAGAAAAAATCATAGGAAAAGAAATCAACCGTTTGATGTGGCACGAAGGTAAGTCTGTGGCGACGGCCGAAAGCTGCAGTTGCGGACGTCTGGCTGCAATATTGTCGGAATATCCCGGCAGTTCTGAGTATTTCAAAGGCGGCATCGTGTGTTATACCGACGAGATGAAAGTCCGATACCTGAATGTATCGGAAAAAATACTGGAAGAAAAAACAGCCGTTTGTGAAGAAGTCGCTGTGGCAATGGTCAAGGGGGCTATAGAAATGTTTGGCTCAGACTATGCTGTCGCCATGACTGGAGTAGCTGGTCCCGGTGGTGCGACAGCAGAGAATCCTGTAGGCTCAATATGGGTGGCCTATGGGAAGAAAGACAAAGTGATGACACATCACCAACTGGCAGACAACGGCAGAGATATGAATGTACAAAATGCAGTAGACAAGCTTTTAAGCCTTTTTACATGCTTTCTGAAAGAAGAATTAAAAAAAGAATAAAAAAATTGTTTGTTTTGCCTTGTCAAATCAATAATTAATGCTAACTTTGCACTCCGAATTGGATTTTTAATATAA
>CACXEH010000025.1 GCA_902766625.1 uncultured Bacteroidales bacterium
CCCGCATTTGATTTTCCTGAGAAGACAGGTGCCAAAGAGTATCTGTTCCTGCTCAGCGATGACGAGGGTCACCAATGGCAGATGAAAGCCAGGAGCCCTAAAGCCGACCTCGGTCCGATATGGGGCAAAATACCCGGCGGTACAGACATTACCCTCAAAGTGCTGCCTTGCCGGGCGGAAGGAAAACCGGAAGCTGTGCCGGTGGGAGAGCGCAAGTTTCTGCGTGATTTCCCCTTCCAAGGACCATACAACCATCCGGCATGCTCCTACAGAGAGGCAGCAATGAAAGCCATGATTTTTGTACATCGCCTGAAGAATATCCAGCATTGGAAGGACCACCAGGAGCCCAATATGGGATATCACCATAACACCTATGCCTGCAAGATTATGGGAGCGACGATACGCAACGAATGTATGGTGGCCAGATATTTTCCGGAGGAAAGAGAGACGGCGCTGAGAATGGCCCGCAATGTCGCAGCGTTCCTGAAGACCATCAGCCAGCCGGAGGGCACGCCGTTGGCGTACTTTCCGCCGACATACTATAAGGACCTCATAGCTTCTTCAAGGGAGGAAAACCAGAATACGACCATGAGTATGGAGGCTATTTCCATGGCATGGGGCTTGCTGGACCTTTACAACGAGACGCAGGACCGCCAGTACTATGACTGGGCTTTGAAGATAGCCGATACCTATCAGCGCCTGCAACGCCCTGACGGCAGCCTGCCTATAAAACTGGTTATTACCACGGGGGAGGCGGTAAACAAGAGCAACGCAATGCTTTATCCTCTCATCTGCTACTTGCAGAGATTGCATGACGAATATGGTGTCACCAAATACGAGGCTATGCGTCACAAGGCAAAGAAATGGATGCATGAGGTGGCTATCCGCAACTTTAATATGACGGGACAGTTTGAAGATGTCACCGTGTTAAATCTCAAGCCTTATGAGAACTTGACCAACTGCACCGCCGCTCCTTATGCCGACTACCTGTATTGCAGTTCCGAGAGCAATGCTGACGATCTCCGCGATGCTGACGACCTGATGCGGTTGAGCGAGGACCAATTTACATACTGGGACCAGAAACCGCTGGCGGACGGCATACATCAGCATATCACACCTTGCGTGTATGAGCAATACCGTTACCAGATGTCAGTAGACAACAGTGCTTGTAATGTGGCAGGAGGCTTCCTTGCAAAATATGAACGTTGCGGCGATCAGCTTGCCTTGGCGAAGGCTATAGCACTGACCAACAGTATAACACTCGTTCAAAATGCCAATACGGGACAAATACCTACGACATGGGTGCACTATACTGACGTGAACAAGGGCGCAAGTTTCTGGCTCAACTGTACCGTAAGCTCTATCAATATGTTGCTCAGAATGGACGAGGCGCTTAAAGGAAAATCGAAATTCCGTTTTTATTCCTAAGTTTCACAGTCCGCTGACAATTAGATTAGGTCTATGTGTTCTGAAAAATAGAATAATGTAAAATATATGAAAAAATATTTATTTGCAGTTTTATTTATGTTGCAGAGTGTCGTTTATATTCATGCGACAATGAATCTGACAATCAACAAGGATGGGCGCTACAACATGAGATGTACTTATGCGGAGAGCACGAATACATACACATTGACCGCCAGTGGTAAAAACGCGTATGTGCCTATTGATTCCCTTACCCGTGATTTGACAGACAAGGAAGTCCTGCTGACTTTTGAATACAACAGTTACGGCGGAATAGCCGATTTGACCTTTGCTTTCGGCAATGAGTTTACCTTGGCGCGCAAAACCAGCCTTGGCAAACTGGCCGCTACAGGAAGTGACTATGTTAAAGTCACTTACAACCTTACCAGTGATATCTGCGCTTTCAAGTGGGGACATGCAGATCAGGTGCTCCGTATAGGCATAGCGGCGGATGAACGGTTAAAAATCAGAGACTTGCGTATAGAAGAAATAGATCCAAATGTGCAGGGTACAATCTCTTGCAATGGTGTAGGAGTGGAAGATGTGGTTGTCAGCGACGGCTATGTCTTTACACGCACAAACGAAGACGGCAAGTATTCATTCTACTCAGATAAGAAAAACGGTTACGTCTTCTATGAAATCCCTTCCGGTTACATGCCGGTAGATAATTCTTCCCTGACTTCTGAGCAAAGAATCTTTACGCGTTTCTGGAAAGACCTGAGCAAAAGGAACGACTTGAAAGCGTTGGAGACGGTCAATTTCCAACTTCAGGTAGAAAACAACACGAATTTCCGCATGCTGGTCGGCGCAGATCCTCAAATGTCTAACAGAAACAATGATGTCAACACATTCAGGACACTGTTCTTCCCATGTTCAGATGCCGAATATAAGGAGGCGATGGAAGCTAATGTGCCTATTTATTCAACATATATGGGCGACCTGGCATGGGATAACTACTGGTATTCCAGAAGTTGGGGGCATTATGAATATAAGAACCTGTTTGCAACAAACTACTCCAAGTATAAAATCCGTCACTTCTCTGTAATGGGCAACCATGATCATGACGGTGCCGTATACACCAGTGACAGCGTGGACTTTATGTCTGCAGAGACTTACCGCCGGCAGATGGGACCAAATTATTATTCATATAATATAGGTAAAGTACACATATTGGTCATGGATGATATTATCTATAAGAATGAAGATAACGGCGGAAGTTACGCTAAAGGTATCGTAGGAGAACGTAACTATACGACAGGTTTCAGCGAGACACAGCTTAACTGGGCAAAGAGAGACCTCGCTATGGTTGACAAAAATACGACAGTCGTGCTCTGTATGCATGCGCCGATGTATAAGATTGGTTCAATAGCTCAAAATACAGTAGAATACGGATTGACAAATCATGCCGTTATGGAAGAGTTGCTCGCACCATTTAAACAAGTGTTTATCTGGTCCGGCCATCGTCATGTGACTTACAACATGAGCCCGCCGACTCATCCGAACATCATTGAGCACAGCATCAACCAGATGGGAGGTGACTTGTATAGCGCATCATATTATAGCGGTCTTTATTCTCCGAGTCCGCAAGGCGTAGGGCGTCCTGTTTCGGCCGACGGTACACCGGGCTCATATCAGATGTTCTACTTTTACGGCGACTCAGTGACATGGCGTTTTAAAGGATTGGAGAAAGACAACAACGGTCAGTTCCATGTTTTTGACGGCAATTCCATCAGAAACTTCTGGAGGACCGATGCGACGATGAAGGCTATCGGAGCTGCAAATGAAAACTTGAATACTTATGCTTCGCTTGAAGACAACGTAATCCTTGTCTCGGTGTTCAACTATGATCCACGGTGGAAGGTAGAGGTATTTGAGGGCTCAAGCACGAAAAGCCTGGATGTGTCCGGATATAACTGCCGCTCAATTTATTATATCTTGGCACGCGAATATAATTATTATAAGAAGAATAAGTCACTGCCATCAAGCATTGTGGGCAATCATTACCATACGTTTAAGGCAGTTGCGAAAGATGCGACTACTCCTATCACTGTGAGAGTTACAGACCGTTTTGGAAACATATATGAGCGTACCATTACACGTCCTCAGACAGTCAGCCTTACTTCTCTGGCAGTCGGACAGAATACAGAAAAGGTTATTCTGACAGGTATAGATAAGAAATACGCAGAAATGTCTTCGACTCTGGACGCTTATGCCGATGGCAATGAGATAATTATTAACGCGAAGAAAGCCGGCACAGCGCAAATAACATCAGTTGATGGTATGTCACGCACGGTTATGTTGAACGAGGGACAGAACAAAATTTCTGTAGCTCAGAAAGGAATAGTCATTGTAACCATTGACGGTGAATCCAAAAAAATATATTTGAGATAAATAGAAAAAATCCTTTGGCATTGGTGAAATCAACAAGCCAAAGGATTTTTTTGTAATCCAAGTATCATGTAGATTATTTGCTTATATAATTGGTTTGTCGTGAGTGTAATCTGATGACAGACCAGTTCTTTAAAAATTAATTCAAATGAAAAAGACACAGTTATTTTATTTATTATTGGTTTTGGCTTGCGTATTGTTTGTGACATCATGTTCTGACGATGAGGCTCCATCGCCGAGTCCGATTGAACAGCGACTGCAACAAATGACCCTGCGCGAGAAAGTCGGCCAAATGTTTTACGCACGGCCAGAGACTCTTGATACGACTATTCTTCCTAAGGCAAATCTCGCCAACATTTCTATGCAAGAGGTTAATGAAACCATGAGGGGCGTTGATGAAAAATACCCCTTGGGAGGAATCATTCTATATGCTCACAACATCAAAGACCAAACTCAGTTAGCTAAATTTATTGCCCAGATAAGGCAGCTGAAGGGCTCACCCCTGCTTTGCATAGATGAAGAAGGAGGACGCGTGGCACGTATTGCCAATAACAGCAATTTCAATGTTGAGAAATTTGAATCAATGGGAGCTATCGGTGCTACTGGTGATGAGAAAAATGCGTATTATTGTGGAAACACCATTGGTAAATACTTGAAACAGTATGATTTTGATATTGACTTTGCTCCTGTGGCAGATGTCAATACCAATCCTGAGAATATAGTCATTGGCAATCGCGCTTTCTCCGATGATCCGGCTGTTGCGGCTCCCATGGTAACCAACTATCTGCAGGGATTGAAGGACGCAGGCATTGTGGGATGTATTAAGCATTTCCCCGGACATGGCGACACAAAGAATGATACGCATTATGGTTATGCGCAATCTTTGAAGACGTGGGATGAAATGCTTAATTGTGAGATGATAACATTCAAAGCAGGTATTAACTGGGGCGTACAACTCATTATGACAGCCCATATAGGCGTACCTAACATAACAGGGTCGGATATCCCGTCAACAATGTCATCACTGATACTTCAGGACAAACTGCGCGGTGAACTCGGCTACCAGAACATTATCATTACCGACGCTATGGAGATGGGTGCTATTACCCAACAGTATACTCAGGCTGAAGCGGCTGTTGGTTGTATCCTTGCCGGCGCAGATATCGTCCTCGGCCCGGGAAACCTGATAGAAGCATTTGATGCAGTTGTTGATGCCGTAGAAAAAGGAGTCATCCCGGAGTCGCGTATCAATCAAAGCGTCCGTAGGATTTTGAACATGAGAGAACAATTAGGGAGATAGTTGATAAAGAAAGTAACGAACAGAACTTATATAAATAATAACAGTTAAACAATGAAAACTTGGATTTGTCTATTATGGTGCTCCCTCTGCCTGCTATATGGTAATGCAGGGGAAGTCCATAGAGTAGCTTGCATCGGCAACAGCATCACGAAAGGATCTTGGCTCAGTCATCCGGAGAGAGACAGTTACCCGGCCGCATTGGAGAGAATGTTGGGAAAGGGCTGGGTTGTGGACAACTGGGGTGTTTCTGGTTCATGTGCTTCAACGGAATCTTCCCAGATGTACATGAAAAACAGTACTTATCCGAAAGTTAAGTCCAGCCGTCCGGATATTGTCACCATTTTCTTGGGACACGATGATGCGCGCAAACCTAATCAGGCTGGTTTACCTCGTTTCGGAGATGGTCTGGCACAAATTGTCAAAGATCTTAAAGCCGGCAACAGTGCTGTCAGAATCTTTCTGATTACGCCGAGCAAAGTCTTTTCAGACGCATATAACAACGATGACAATGCTATTAGGTCTCAGGTTATTCCTGCTATCAAACGAATCGCTGACGCAGAAAATGTGCAATTCGTTGATGCATATACGGCCACGGAAAATGACAAATCGTATTTTCCTGACGGCATTCATCCGGATGCGAATGGAGCAGGACATATTGCACAGGCATTGTATAAGGCTATTACAGGCAAGACGAAGCGATATGAGCGGCCCTTGTCCGTACCGTCTCTTTTCAGCGACCATGCAGTGTTGCAACAGCATACAGATGTAGCTATATGGGGATATGGCGCTGCGGGTAAGAAAGTTACGGTAAAACCCTCTTGGGGGAAAGCTGTCACGACAGCTGCAGATAATGACGGTAATTGGAGCTTACGGGTACATACTCCAGACGCGAGCTATACCAAATACTCCATGAGTATCAGTCAGAACGGGCAGACGATAGAATTAAAAGACTTACTCATGGGCGAGGTCTGGTTAGCCGCTGGACAAAGCAATATGCAGATGGAGTTAGGCGGATTCTACCGTACACCTATTATCGGCGGTCCTGAAGCGATTGCCAATGCGGCAAACGACGGTTTGCGCCTGTTTCGCGTTCCGCGTAAAGACAGTCCACGTCCCTCGGATGACGTGTTGAATAATGGGTGGGAAGTGTCAAGTCCGGCAAGTGCGACACACTTCAGCGCTACGGCATTCTTTTTTGCGCGTCAGTTGCAGAAGACGCTGAATATACCCGTAGGATGCATAGAGAGTGCTTACGGAGGAGCCAGCGTAGTGGCGTTTATGAGTCCTGATGCCGTCAATCAATATAAAGACGAAAAGGGAGAAGCTGCTGCCAAGTATTTCAAAAGTTTCGTTGCGCCTAAGTATTGGCAGAAATATGACTGGCCGACACATACTCCTACTGTCATCTACAATGCGATGATTAATCCTATCCTTACATATAATATAAAAGGTGCGATATGGTATCAGGGATGCGATGACCGTCGTACACCAGACCTCTACAAACGACTTTTTAGAACGTTCTTGAGCGATTGGCGTACAAAATGGCAGTGTGGAAATTTCCCGATGTATTATGCGCAGATAGCGCCCTATGGCTATAACGATAATACTGCGGCACGCATGCGAGACGCTCAGTCACAGCTGGAGAGTATAAAAGACAGCACGTTGATGATATGCCTCATGGATAATGGCATTGAAAACAATATTCATCCTAATGACAAACAGACAGTCGGATTCCGTTTCGCACAGCGTGTTCTGGATAAGACATATCATATCAGTGGCATCAACTCTGAATATCCTGTATACAAATCTATGGAAATCAGGCCGAGTGACGGCAAGGTGGTTCTTCGTTTTACAGGAGCTGACGATGGCATTGCCAAATCTGTCAATGGTTATGAAGGTTTCCAAATCGCAGGAAAGGACAAAATTTTTTATAATGTATATGCGAAAGAGGAAGGCAACACGATTGTGCTAACACCGCCTGCAGGGGTTAAACCGGAAGCCGTGCGATATTGTTACAAAGACTTCTGCGTAGGCACTGTGTATAACCTGAGAGGTAATCCGTTGTCATCCTTCCGTACAGACAACTGGGACAATTAAATCCATTTTGATTCGGGATATGTAAAAAAATAACACAAAATTTTGCGTATCAAAATAAAATTCATACCTTTGCAAAGACAAAGGAAAAATGAACTAAAGGGATTCCGGTGGTAACACTGGGATTCTTTATTTTGTTCGCATTAATAATTTAATATAAACTAAAAAAATCAGATATGGGTTATATGTCACAAGAAGGGTACGACAAAATGGTTGCCCAATTAAAACACATGGAGTCCATAGAGCGACCTGCCGCGTCAGCCGCTATTGCTGAAGCACGCGACAAAGGAGATCTTTCGGAAAACAGCGAGTATGATGCTGCCAAAGAAGCTCAGGCAATGCTGGAAATGAAGATTAATAAACTGAAAGCAGAATTAGCCTCAGCGAAGATTATCGATACAAGCAAACTGGACAAGAATGTAGTGCAGATTTTGGCTACTGTGGAAATGGAAAACAAGCAGAATGGAGCCAAAATGAAATATACTATAGTCAGTGAAAGCGAGGCCAATCTCAAAGAAGGAAAAATATCTTCCCGTACACCGATAGCCCAAGGGCTCCTCGGTAAGCGCGTAGGTGACGAGGTTGTTATTCAGATACCGCGCGGTGAGATTCATTTGAAAATTGTAAGTATTACGTATTAATGCGAAAGAAACAGCACTATGGCATCCTTATTTACAAAAATCATTAACGGGGAAATCCCAAGTTACAAGTGCGCAGAGAATGAAAAGTTCTATGCTTTCTTAGACATTAATCCCGTCCAGTTGGGACATACGCTTATCGTCCCTAAAAAAGAAACAGACTACATTTTTGATATCAATGACGAGGATTTGGGTGAAATGATGGTTTTTGCCAAGAAAGTCGCACAGTCACTCAAGAAGGTCGTTCCGTGTGTCAAGGTTGGTGTGGCTGTGATTGGACTTGAAGTTCACCACGCACATATCCACTTGGTTCCGATGCAGAAGGAAGGTGATCTTGATTTCAGAAACAAGAAGACCTTCCCTGAAGAGGTGATGAAGAAGACCGCAGAGGAAATCTTGGCAAATTTCCAGGGATAAACTTATTTTCACATATCGTGAGGCATCAGATTAGTTATCTGATGCCTTTTTGTTTATAAAGTTTGCGGAGTTCTTGTTCAACAAAACGAAGGTTGATATATTTTTCGCGTAAATCTTGCGGGAGGAAGTAGTATTGGTTTGAAGACTCATATCCTAAAGTCGGGTCTGCTTGTACAATCGGCAGTAATTCGCACACGATATCAAGTTCGCTGTCAACGCAAGATAACATTATTCTAAGATGGTCATCACTTGTAGTGCTGTCTTTTTGTGTCAGCCACAAGTTTCGGTGATAGGTAAATTCCGCCTGATTAGCTACACTTTTGTATATCAGCTGGATGGCTTTAGCTCTTAAAATATCGATGCTTAGTTGTGCTTCGCCACGTGTAGTAGTGCGCTGGGCATTCTGGAGTGAACGGATGCCGTCGTCAAATCCATATGCTACCTCCCTCATTAGCTTTATGTAAGTCTTTGTGGGATATGGTCCGCGCCAGCTTTCGATATCATCATAAGGAATACCTACCATCGTTGCATGCCATAATGTCGGATTGATGTAGAATGGGTTAGCTGGCGCACTGTGTTGCGGTCCTTTGTAGAGTGTCCTGATATGATACGGGAAATGTGAGAAAGCTTTGGAAAATTTCTTCCATGCTTCGCATACCATAGGAGCGGCAGTTGCGCCGTATCGTTTTGCTGCAAACTGTAGTAGAGACTTCGTGGTGTCTTCCAATGTCTCACGGAAGATACTCATGTTGTCGGAAGGATAACCGCCGAGACTCCAACAGAACATGATGCCGTTCATCTTCTCTCTTGCCAAACGGCGTGCATGTGTGGCGATAAGATTCATTACGGGAATTGCCGGCACGCAGCCTAGCTCCCACGATGTGTTGACTTGTATTTTTGCCATGACAGGCAGTCCGCATCGATGTGCTATTTCCCAGTGATGTCTGGCTCGTGGTCCCGGACCGACTGCAGAAACGGCATATTCGCCTACAGTAGTCTGTACTCCGCCACGCTCAATAGGCAGTGACCACTCGCTGACACTCATAAAGCTGCAGCGTTTATCCAATTGCGGTATAATAGCTTCTGCCATAGGTGTACTCCAGCCCCAGTCCCATACGATTACTTTGGCGTGAGAGTCTCCCTGTTTGACACCTTGAACGATAGTGTTGTTGACCTCTGCGATGATGTCGGCCGGTTCGCGTCCTGCGCAGCGCGGACAATTCTTCTGACCGCCATGGGAGGCGCACGATGTCAGATTCTCAGAAGCCGTAATGGTAAAGACGCCTCCCAACCCATGGACATGACTGAACACAAATGCCCATGAATCGCGTAACCAGTTTATTGTACGGGAATCACTGGTGCAGAACGCTTGCAGTTGTCTTTCTTTGACACCTGCAACGGACTGTCTTTCCGCTGTGTTGAAATAGGATGCCTGTGTCGCACGTGGTTCGTTGGCATACAGATAAATACGGATACCGTATTTTGCGGTGCGGTCAATCAATTTTTGTAGGTTTTTCAAGCGCTCATCCCATTGCGTTGATCCCGGGAATAGTGAGTCTGACGGGATAAGCGTTTGTAGAGAGGCATGAAACCATATGCCGTTGATGCCTTTTGATGCGAGACGTTGCAATAATATGTGTGGAAAAGATGAGCATGTGCTGTCAAGCAATGGGTCGCCAAACTCAGCGCAATAGGACGAGACAATGTTGAGCCGGTCTTCTTCTGACTTGACTTTCGGCTGTGTATCTGTCTCTTGGGATGTTATTTCTCGGAAGAAACTGAAACGGGGATTTTCATTAGATTCATAAGGTGACAGTTCTTTGAGCCACGAACAGATATGGCGCGCTTTTTTGTTTTCTTCTTTGGTTGGCTTATGGTAGCGCAGAGGTTTGCATATGGGTTTTGTGGCCCCTAATTTTGTATATAAATAGTCATCGTCAATCAATCGCCATGCCAGTTGTGCCGATGTCATGTTTATCAGTGGGGTCAGTTGCTCATAAGGAAGCAAATGCCAGTTGCGGCGCAGCACTGTAATATAACCTTTCGGACTGCGCCAGACGGGGTTAATGTCAGCCTGTTTTTTCAAACCCATATCGTGGGCGAGCTTCTCTACCTGTTTTGTGGTTGCACTCAGTGTTCGTGCTATTTCCTCTTTTGGCAAGACTGTCCAGTTTCGCCAGATGAAGGCGTGTTCCGTAGAAGGAAACCACTCTGCTGCAAGTGGCTCACGCTGGCTTACTGTTGGGAGACTGAGATGTTCTTGGGCGTATGTTACCCCGTTCAGTATGAAAAAGAAAACCAGACTGTAAATATGTTTCATTGTTCCTTTTTTGGAGTTATAACCGGCATCTCATTACGCTGCCATGCCTCAATGCCTCCTTTCAGACTGGTTACCTGGTAACCGGCTTTTGCCAGAATGGCCGCGGCTTTTGCAGAACGCCGTCCTCTGCGACAATATACAGCAACGGGATGGTCTTTGCGGAGTGTACGCTCTGCCTGTTGCTTAAATTCCGGTTTGTTGATATCAATTAATACGGCATGCTCTAAACGGCTCTTGCGGTATTCCTCTTCTGTGCGTACATCAACAAGCTGTATGTTTGGCGTAGACTGGATAAGTTGTCCGAATTGCTTGGCAGACAGTTCTACATATGCCTTTTGCTCGCAGCTGGCAGTACCCAAACCGACAAGGGCGCAAATTATGCGAAAAAAACGATTCATAATACAATGGAATTGGTTTTACAAAATTAATTCATTTGTTGCAAAGATAGTTATTTGATTCGTTCGTAGATATGTTTATGGCCGAGAAATTAGATGCAACTTATAGGCGTTGTGTCTTCCGTGCCACGGAAGAGAAGGTTTGTTCCACCTGCTGGAATGAAAATTCCACGGGATGGAATGTAAGTTCCATGGCATGGAACAGAGAACTATAGCCCGTAGGAAGGTAAAAGTTATCTCTACGGGCGTATGACAATAACGCAATCCCTCTGGCAGACAGGTTTGGTGTCTGTCGGGGAGTTTATATGCCTGATATGGGGTTACCGCCTATTGGTTGATAATGGCGATGGCTTCTTCCAGAGAGACTGATTTTTGCTCGCCGGTCTGCATATTCTTGAGGGAAATGGTATGGTTTTGGATTTCATTCTCACCCACAAGTGCGACAAACGGGATGTTGCTTTCGGAAGCATAGCTCATTTGTTTTTTCATCTTCACGCTGTCTGGATATATCTCTGTGCGTATGCCGGCCTGGCGTGTTCGGGAGGCGAGTTGCAGGCAGTGTGCTGCCTCTGTCGCGCCGAAGTTGATGAAAAGAAGTTGGGCTGTTGAGGCGATGGCGGCAGGGTAGAGGTCTAACTGGTTGAGTACATCGTAAATACGGTCTGCACCGAAAGAGATACCTACTCCGCTCAGTCCGGGCATACCGAAGATGCCTGTCAGGTTATCATATCGGCCGCCGCCCGTGATAGAGCCTATCTGCACGTCCAATGCTTTAACTTCAAAAATGCATCCTGTGTAATAGTTCAGCCCGCGGGCAAGTGTAAGGTCAAAGTCTATTTCATTGGCAATAGGGAGCTTGTTGAGTGCATTGAGGACAAATTCAAGTTCCTCTGCGCCTTTCTGTCCTGTCTCGTTATCGCAGAGCAGGTTTTTTATAGCTGCCAGTTTGCTGTCATTGTCACCATGGATGGCAAACACAGGCTCCAGTTTGGTGATTTCTTCTTGACTGAGTCCGTTTTCCGCCAGCTCGGTTTTGACATTGTCCAAACCTATTTTGTCCAGTTTATCTATGGCTACCGTGATGTCTGTCAGTTTGTCGGGCCTGCCGATATATTCAGCCATGCCTGAGAGAATTTTGCGGTTATTGATTTTGATACAGACGCGTATGCCGAATTTTTGGAACACCGAGTCAATGATTTGCATCAGTTCAACTTCGTTGAGCAGAGAGTCCGAGCCGACAACGTCGGCATCGCATTGATAAAATTCTCTGTAGCGTCCTTTCTGTGGCCGGTCAGCACGCCATACGGGTTGAATCTGGTAGCGCTTGAAAGGCAGATTCAGTTCTTCACGATGTTGCACGACAAAACGGGCGAAAGGAACCGTCAGGTCATAGCGAAGTCCTTTCTCACAGAAGGTTGCGGCAAGTCTCTGGGTACTGGTATTGGTAAACTCTTCACCTGTCATGCCATGTACGAAATCACCTGAGTTGAGAATCTTGAAAAGCAGTTTGTCGCCCTCTTCTCCATATTTTCCCATCAGCGTACTGAGGTTTTCCATGGCGGGAGTCTCTATCTGCTTAAAGCCATACAGATTGTAGACACTGCGTATGGTGTTAAAAATATAGTTGCGCTTAGCCATTTCTACTGGAGAGAAATCTCGTGTACCTTTAGGTATGCCCGGTTTGTTCTGTGCCATGTTTTATTGTCTTAAATTGATTGCAAAGGTACAAAAACCCGAAGGAATGGATACGGTACGTTATGTGAATTCTTTAAGAGTGAATGTTTTCGTTGGTTTTTTCCCGATAAATAGCAATTAATTCTGTACCTTTGTCATAAGATTAAATACAGATAACACTTATGAAACAGATTATTAAACAAGTATGGCAGGAAGTTGCCGCAATTGTTTTCTTTATTCTTTTGTCTTTCACTTATTTCGCGACACCGATATCACAAGGTCTGGTTCTGACGGGCGAGGATAATACCGCTGCCGTAGGTGCGGGCCATGAGATAGGAGAGCATTTTGACAGGACGGGTGAAGTGTCCCGTTGGACAAATGCATTGTTTGGCGGTATGCCTACATACCAGATAGCGCCTCGCTACGGCTCAAGGACGGTATTGAATCATTTGCGTGACCTCTATGACTTGGGCCTGCCTCATGTTGTGATGTATGTGTTTATCCTTTTGCTTGGATTTTACATTCTCATGCGTGCTATGCGATTCAAGCCCTTGCTGTCTGTCGTTGGAGCTGTCGCATGGGCGTTTTCGTCCTATTTCTTTATTATCATTGGTGCCGGGCATATATGGAAAGTGCTCACTCTGGCATTTATTCCGCCCACGCTGGCTGGTATAGTCTTATGTTATAGAGGAAAATATCTCTGGGGCGGTGCGACAACGGCGTTGTTTCTGGCGTTCCAGATTCTTTCCAATCACATTCAGATGACATATTACTTCCTGATTGTCATCTTTGTGGTAGTTCTGGCATACTTCATTCAGGCTGTGAAAGAAAAGACTCTGCTGAATTTCGTCAAGTCCTCTTGTGTGTTGCTTGTTGCCGCCACATTGGCGATTGCAGCAAACGCATCAAATCTGTATCATACCTATACATACTCCAAAGAGTCCATGCGCGGTAAAAGCGAATTGGCCGGGCCTCATGAGTCAAAGGGCAGCGGTTTGACAAAGGAATACATCACGCAGTGGAGTTATGGAATTGGCGAGACGTGGACACTACTTGTGCCTAATGCCAAAGGAGGTGCTTCGGTACCTATAGGGCGCAATGAAAAGGCTATGGAGAAAGCCAATCCGCAGTATGGCCAGGTATATGCCCAGATGCAGCAGTATTGGGGTGACCAACCCATGACATCGGGCCCGGTTTATGTGGGTGCGTTCATACTGATGTTGTTCGTGTTGGCATTGTTTATCGTGAAAGGACCGTTGAAGTGGGGATTGCTTTTTGCGACAATATTGAGCATCTTGCTGTCGTGGGGACACAACTTTATGGGACTGACGAGTTTCTTTATTGATTATGTACCATTGTATAATAAGTTCCGTACAGTGTCATCCATTTTGGTCGTTGCAGAATTCACGATACCCGTGCTTGCGGTAATGGCTCTGGCAAAAATACTTGAAGAGCCGGAGATACTGAAAAAGAAATTCAAATGGGTCGTTGCCAGTTTCGCCCTGACAGGTGGTGCAGCGTTGTTGTTTGCGTTAATGCCAACAGTATTCTTCTCCAGCTTCAATTCAGCCAATGAGATAAGCACGCTCAACAGAGTATTTGCCGAACAGCCACAGGTGGGTCAGGAGATACTGGGTAGCCTGTCGGTGATGCGTCAGTCAATCTTTACGGCGGATGCATGGCGCAGTTTCTTCATTATAGCCATCGGTATGGCCTTGCTGTGGATGTACTATAAGAAAATACTTAAAGACTATGTGCTTGTGGCGCTGGTAGGCGCATTGTGCCTGGTGGACATGTATGATGTCAACCGCAGATATCTGAACAATGATAACTTTGAAGAACCGCATGCAGACTTGGGTGCTCCGCAGGAGACACCGACAGATGCTCAGATTTTACAGGACAAGAGTTTGGATTACAGGGTACTGAATCTGTCTTCCAACACGTTCAATGAAAACGGCACATCATATTTCCACAAAAGTATCGGCGGCTACAATGCGGCAAAATTGGCGCGCTATAATGACTTGATAGCCCATTGCATCACTCCTGAGATGCAGAGACTGATGCCGGCGATAGCCGATGCCCAAGGTGATATGTTGAAGGTGGCTGGTGATTCAGTCTTTCCTGTCTTGAACATGTTGAATACAAAATATTTTATTCTGCCGTTGCAGAACAACAATACCATGCCAATGCCTAATCCGTATGCGTATGGCAATGCCTGGTTCGTAAACAAAGTGACGTTTGTGGATACGCCGAATGAGGAAATTATGTCTTTAGAAAAGATGAATCTCCGTCAAGAGGCTGTGGCTAACAATTCATTTAAGGAGAAATTGGCGAATGTGCCGGCATTGAGCGACAGTACGGATAAGATAACCATGACTTCATATGATTGCAACGAGTTGCATTATGACGTGGAAACGAAAAACGGTGGGCTTGCGGTATTTTCTGAAATATACTATCCTGAATGGACAGCGACGTTGGATGGTAAGCCACTGGAACTTGCCTGTGTGGACTATGTGTTGCGCGGTGCGGTCATACCGGCGGGCAAGCATCAAATAGTCATGGAGTTCCGCCCCGTATCGGTGAAGACCACTGAAGCGATTGCGTATGTAGCGATAGTAATACTGATACTGTCCTTCCTTGCGTCGGCCTATATTACGTTCCGAAAGAAAATTAAGGCGGAACCTGCCGCTGCACCGGCAAAGAAGAAATAGCTGTAAGTCGCACTGGTGTATAGTAAAGTGTGAAAACTTAAGGCAACGATGCTTAGATTTAAAAAGAAAGCCAAAGTCATAGACATTGTTATTACTGTCGTGGCTGGAATGTTTTCAGTGGGCATCATACTATATGGTATTGCCCATTTTGGGCTCGAAGAGGCGTGGCCTGAACTGGTTCTCAATATGTTTTACGTGGCCTGTCTGGTCATGATGTGGTTGTACTTTTTCAACCATCTCAAACCACAGCAGTTCAACTATTGGTGCTCGATATGTGTTGGCATGACAATTCTGTTGCGTGACATACTCTTTCCGCCTCCTCTGGCTAATTTTTCCTTACATTTGGCATGTCTTACATTGTCAGTGTTGTTGCTCTTGTTGCTTACTTTTTTCTATGCCCGCAAGAACTGGCGCAGTTACACCAAACGTAACTTGTGGGCTATTTGTGTAATCGACATGGTGATTGCTGCGCTTTATAACTACGACATCTATCTTGAGCCCATCAACGAATATACCGACTATCTCCTCACAGAAATTTGGATACGTCCCACTATTACCTATGGTCTTGTGGCTTGTTTTGTATCAGAAAGCGAAAATATTAAATAAAGTACAACATTAACAACATTATTCATGACGGCAGTAAGGTATATTTGCGGAGATATAATGTAGGTCATTGATATTACAAACAAAGGGGCATTCGTTAACGAATGCCCCTTTGTTTGTGGAACCAGCAAATGTGGCTTACTTACGCAAACCAAGTTTGCTGATGAGATCACGATAACGCTGGATGTCCTTACGCTTAATGTAATTTAACAAAGCGCGACGTTTTCCAACTAAACGTGTCAAGGCCCTTTCTGTACTATTATCTTTACGGTTGGCCTTCATGTGTTCCGTCAAATGGGAAATACGGTATGAAAACAATGCCACCTGGCTTTCTGGAGAACCAGTGTCAGTGTTAGACTTTCCGTAGTTTCCAAAGATTTCTTTCTTCTTTTCAGAATCTAAATACATAAAATTTAAGTATAAATGTTATCAATGCCGACCCGTTATTGGGAAAGCGAGGGCAAAAGTACTACCTTTCTTTTGTTTGACAAAATAATTTTGAAGAAAAATGCATAATATTTTCTCTTTTTATGCAAGATAACGTTTTGTCTGATAGTAAAAATAGGATGAAAAATTGTACCTTTGCACCTCGAAAATCATAAATGCACATAATTAATCAAAATGCTGAATATCCGTAATATTGCAATAATAGCCCATGTAGACCATGGCAAAACGACACTTGTAGACAAAATGCTGATGGCCGGTAACCTGTTTCGAGATAATAAACAAGCCGGCAATCTGATATTGGATAATAATGATTTGGAGCGTGAACGCGGTATTACTATTCTGTCCAAGAATGTGTCAATCAATTATAAAGGAGTCAAGATTAATATCATAGATACGCCGGGACACTCAGATTTCGGCGGAGAGGTCGAGCGTGTGCTGAATATGGCAGACGGTTGTATCTTGTTGGTTGATGCCTTTGAGGGCCCGATGCCACAGACTCGCTTTGTTTTGGAGAAAGCTCTCCAGATTGGTCTGAAGCCTGTAGTCGTGGTTAATAAAGTAGATAAACCGAATTGCCGTCCAGAAGAGGTCTATGAGATGGTCTTTGACTTGATGTTCAGTCTGGGCGCAAGTGAGGACCAACTTGATTTCCCCGTGGTGTATGGTTCTGCGAAAAACGGCTGGATGGGTGAAGACTGGCGTCAGCCGACAGACAATATAGAATATCTTTTGGATAAAATCGTGGAGACGATACCAGCTCCACATATTTTAGAAGGTACTCCTCAGATGCTGATCACGTCATTAGATTACTCCAATTATACCGGCCGTATAGCTATAGGGCGCATCCATAGAGGTTGTCTGTCGGAAGGCATGAGCGTTACGATAGCACACCGTGACGGGACGATGGAAAAAACGAAGATTAAGGAAATCCACACCTTCGAAGGTATGGGGCATGTTAAAACGACCCAAGTGGAATGTGGTGACTTGTGTGCTATTGTCGGTTTGGAAAAATTTGAGATAGGCGATACGATATGCGACTCAGAGAATCCTGATCCGCTACCTCCGATAAAGATTGACGAGCCGACGATGAGTATGCTGTTTACTATTAACAATTCTCCTTTCTTTGGCCGCGAAGGTAAATATTGCACCAGTCGTCAGATAGAGGAACGCCTGCAAAAGGAATTGCAGAAAAATCTTGCTTTGAGAGTAGAAAAGACTGATGGTTTTGACAGTTGGATTGTTTACGGACGTGGTGTGTTGCATCTTTCTGTGCTGATAGAGACCATGCGTCGCGAGGGCTATGAGTTGCAAGTTGGCCAACCTCAGGTAGTGTATAAAACGATAGATGGTGTGAAATGTGAGCCTATTGAGGAAATGACAATCAACACGCCGGAGGAGTTCTCAAGCAAATTGATAGATATGGTGACGCGCCGTCGAGGCGAGATGGTCTCCATGCAGACGCAGGGTGACCGTATAAACATTGTTTTCAATATCCCCTCCCGTGGTATAATAGGCTTCCGTACCAATGCTCTGACAGCCAGTCAGGGAGAGGCAATAATTGCCCACAGATTCAAGGACTATGAACCATACAAAGGTGACATAGACCATCGCCTTAACGGTTCCATGATCGCGCTTGAGGATGGTACGGTGTATGCTTATGCCATCGACAAACTTCAGGACCGCGGGCGCTTTTTTGTATCCTCTCAGGATAAAGTTTATGCCGGACAGATAGTCGGCGAGCACATCCATGAGAATGACTTGGTTGTCAATGTGTCTAAAGCCAAACAATTGACCAATGTCCGTGCAAGCGGTACGGATGAAAAGGCACATATTATTCCCCCTGTGATATTCTCTTTGGAAGAGGCTCTGGAATGGATAAAAGAGGACGAATATGTGGAGGTTACACCAAAGAGTATACGTATGAGAAAAGTCATCTTGGACCACTTGGCACGTAAACGTGCGGTCCGTGAATAAGACATAAATAAAATTTTGATATCAATCAGGAGAGAACGCTGACGACAGATGTTCTCTCTTCTTTTTTGTAGTTTGTTTATCTAAGGGCAAACTAACAGAAAGACATAGCCCGAAAACTAAAAACTCTCTACCTGGCAGAAATAACATCAGTTACGTGGATAAAAAACGTCACATCCTAAAAACTATATTCTGTTATCAGTTGATGAGGATTGAAAGTACGCCAATTCTGATTTATTTAATAATTTTGTATTCGTAAAGACGATATGATTATGAATTATAAAGACACTGAGGCCCTGAGGTACCACTCAATGGGTAAACCGGGTAAAATAGAGATAACACCGACCAAACCACATTCCACCCAAAAAGATTTATCGTTGGCATATTCGCCTGGCGTGGCTGTACCCTGTCTGAAGATACAAGAAAACCAACAGGATGTATATAAATACACTAATAAGGGAAATCTTGTCGCTGTGATTTCCAACGGTACTGCCGTACTTGGGCTCGGCAATATCGGCGCCATGAGCGGAAAACCTGTCATGGAAGGTAAATGCCTGCTGTTTAAAATATATGCCGGTGTTGATGCCTATGATATAGAAATCAACGAGACTGATCCTGAAAAGTTTATTGCTGCTGTCAAGGCCATTGCTCCGACATTCGGAGGAATAAACCTGGAGGATATCAAGGCTCCTGAGTGCTTTGAGATTGAACGTAGGTTGAAAGCAGAACTCGATATCCCTGTCATGCATGACGATCAGCATGGTACGGCTATTATTTCTTCGGCCGGACTGATAAATGCCTGCGAAATCGCCGGCAAGAAGTTGGAGGACGTGCGTCTTGTCGTCAGCGGTGCCGGCGCAGCAGCAATAGCATGCACAAGACTATATGTGTCGTTAGGTGTCAGGAAGGATCATATATTAATGCTTGACCATCTGGGTGTCATTACAGACGACCGTGAGAATCTCACTCCGCAGAAAAAGGAATTTGCCACATCACGCAAGGATGTTCATACTTTGGAGGAGGCAATGAAAGGCGCTGACGTGTTTGTGGGCCTGTCTAAGGCCGGAGTCCTGACAAAGGAGATGGTTAAGACAATGGCGGATAAACCTATTATTTTCGCCTTGGCAAATCCAGACCCGGAAATAACATACGAAGATGCGTTGGAGGCTCGTCCTGATGTCATTATGAGTACAGGTCGTTCAGATTACCCCAATCAAATAAACAATGTCATAGGCTTTCCTTATATATTCCGCGGTGCATTGGATACGGCGGCAACATGTATCAACGAAGAGATGAAAATAGCTGCCGTGAAGGCTATCGCGGAATTGGCTAAATCTCATGTGCCGGATGTAGTTAATCGCGTGTATCATGTCAACCAATTATCATACGGTCCTGAATACTTTATTCCGAAGCCTGTAGACCCGCGTTTGATAACAACCGTAGCTATCGCAGTGGCAAAGGCGGCAATAAAGAGTGGAGTGGCACGAAAGGAAATAAAAAACTGGGGTGAATACCGCATTCGCCTTCGTGAGTTGATGGGACAGGAAACCAAATTTACGCGTTCTATCTATGACGCAGCGCGTCAAAACCCAAAACGTGTCGTTTTTGCCGAAGGCTCTCATCCTAAGATGATGCAGGCGGCAGTCATGGCAAGGGAGGAAGGCATCTGTATGCCTATATTGCTGGGCAATGACAAATATATTCATAAGGTGGCGCAAGAGTTAAATATAGATATCAGTGGCATCGATATTGTCAATTTGCGCGATACGGCTTTGGCCTCAAAACGGGAAGAGTATGCCACAGACTTGGCTCGGACAAGGCAACGTGAGGGCATCACCTATGAAATGGCCAACGATATGATGAACGACCGCAACTACTTCGGCATGATGATGGTCAAGATGGGTGATGCTGATGCGTTTATCACTGGACAGTATTCAAAATATAGTGGTACCATCAAGGCTGCAAAGTCGGTTATAGGCATCCGGCCACCTTTCAAGCATTTTGGCACAATGCATATTCTTAATTCCAAAAGGGGCCTGTATTTCATTGCCGACACACTGATTAACCGTCATCCCGATGGTGAGACAATATATGATATTGCCCGCCTGACAGCCCATTCGGTCAAATTCTTCAATAGGAAACCTGTCATGGCTATGATATCCTATTCTAATTTCGGATCAGACAAGACGGGAAGTCCTGCCATGATGCATCAGGTTGTGGAACAATTACAGACTAATTTCCCCGACATGGTCGTTGATGGCGAGATGCAACTGAATTTTGCTTTAAATAATGAGTTGCGCGACAAGAAGTATCCGTTTACCCGTATGTTTGACAAGAAGGTCAATACGTTGATTTTCCCGAATCTGAGTTCTGCCAATAGTTGCTATCAAATCTTGCAGGGCATGGGTGAACAGGTCGAGGTTATCGGTCCGATTCAAATGGGATTGAACAAGCCGATTCATTTTACTGACGCTGAGAGTACGGTTCGGGAGATAGTGAATGTTACCGCCGTAGCTGTGATAGATGCAATTGTTGAAAGTAAAAAGAACCAAGACCTATAAAAATAAAATCGGAGAGGAATTGTTTTGATTCTTCTCCGATTTTATCTTATTCCACCAACAGGTTCATGTTGTTTGTGTTACTCAGAACCTCGCTTTGGGCTGTCAACTGATTTAGGATTTGTAGTGAGGGACACTGTCCTGCTTTATCTTTTCAAATCCTGTCTTAAAATTCTTAATCGCATTGTACGACTTTGCCATGGAGTGCTGCAATTTCAGTTTATTGTAGCGTGTGCCCCATTCTGACAACAGGCAATATCCGTTGTTAGACGGATCTTTTACTTGGAGTTGCGGTATGGGCAAGTCATCCATTTTGTAAGGAATTTTCTCTGTCTTTTTGTAAGGCGTGATTTCCACTTGTGTTGTTCCACGTTCAATGATACCCAGCTCCTTTGCGGCTGCATAGGAGAGGTCTATCATTGTGCCTCTGCCCAAACGGTCATTAACCTTGACGATAACTTCATTACCTGTCTTGGTGTCTTTGACTTTCAACATTGTCCCAAACGGAAGTGTCTTGTGGGCACATGTAAAACTGTCTTTGTGGTAAATGTCACCGCTACTTGTGCGGCGGCCATGGAAACGGTTGGCATAGTATGTTGCCTTCCCTGTCTTCTGCGCAAGGACAGCACAACAGTCTGTAAGGATAATCAGCAATACAAGTAAAATCTGTATAAACTTCATTAAAAAACAATTCGTATCATGTTACTTCTTCGAACTGACAAAACAGTCTATTACAAACTGATAAATAGTTCATAATCCAAGTAAATGATCACATTCCGACGTGCAAAGTTGGCTATTTTTTTTGGAAATAACCAAATTTTCATGCGTTAAACTTTGCTGAATTTCATAAATTTGCACTCAAATAAGCATAAAAAGACAATAGAAAAACGGGTTATACCATAACCTAACGCGTATTTTACGTTTTTTAACAAACTGACAAAGATTTTTTGCTTCTATGGTTATTGGAAAGTTAGATTTGGGTGAAAAACCGGTTGTTCTGGCGCCGATGGAGGATGTGACAGATATTGGATTTCGTACGCTGTGCAGGAAGATGGGTGCCTCAATGGTCTATTCTGAGTTTGTTTCATGCGATGCACTGACCCGTTATGTCAAAAGTACGCTACAGAAGCTTACAGTGAATGATGAGGAGCGCCCTGTCGCTATCCAGATTTACGGTAAGGATCCAGGAGCTATGGCCGAGGCGGCGCATATCGTGGAAGAGACGAGTCATCCTGATGTGATTGATATCAATTTCGGCTGTCCTGTGAAAAAGATAGCCGGTAAGGGAGCAGGGGCAGGCTTGTTGCAAAATGTCCCTTTGATGCTCGATATAGCCCGCAGGGTTGTGGCGGCGACTAAGACGCCGGTAACGGCTAAGACACGCTTGGGATGGGACATGAATCAGATAATAATTTCCACACTTGCTGAACAGTTGCAAGACTGCGGTATACAGGCTTTGACTATTCACGGCAGGACACGCTCGCAGATGTATAAGGGTGATGCAAACTGGGATTTTATCAGGGAGGTCAAGGAAAATCCGCATATAACTATTCCTATAATAGGTAACGGCGATATAGATTCCCCTGAAAAAGCACAAAATGCCTTTGAGACGTTTCATGTCGATGCCGTAATGGTCGGCAGGGCCACATTTGGCAGGCCCTGGATTTTCAAGGAGATGCACGACGCATTACATCCTGAAAATCCCGTCGACACGACTGCCATCATCCCGAGCCAATATGAGCCTATGACACCAGATTGGAAACTTGATGTACTGAAAGAACAGGTTAGGCTGAGCATAGAGCGTATTGACGAGTATCGTGGCATACTTCACTCAAGAAGACACATTGCCGCAAGTCCTTTATTTAAATGTATACCTGATTTCCGACAACATCGCATCGCGATGCTCCGCGCCACAACCAAGGATGAACTTTTCCGCCTGATGGAAGAAACACGGCCGCTACTTAATGACTCTAAGTAAATTTACCGCAGTTGTTTGCATAGGCGTCTTATTCTTGTTCGTGGGATGCCGGGAGAAGTCGCATGGCATCTTCACGGACGTTAGGCGCATATCTGCCACTCCTGTAAAAAATCAGGGAGAATGGTCCGCCGGATGGATTTATGCCACGTTATCCCTGATAGAGAGCGAACGCATTTGTGTACATGACTCTCTTGAATTGTCGCCGACATACCTCATGCGCAAACACTGTGAGGACGAACTGACAAAGCAACGGCCGGTTCAAATGACTGCCACACCGACTTATTGCTTCCGCTTGTTGGAGCGTCACGGTATCATCCTTCACGATTTTTATCGCCAGACACTGTTTGCTTCTGAAAAGATGTTCTTGCAAAATCTTAGAAAACATCATAAAAACAGGGATATATGCAACTATATAATGGACACAACGTTTGCCTACGTGCCACCGGTGGTGTCTTTGTACGGTGTGGTTTATACTCCGCTGGAAATGATGAACTCCGTGTTTAAACGTAAAGCATACGAGGCATTTGCGACATACAGTACAGACTCCTTGCCGGGCGACAGACAAAAAGAAATGTACGCCTACGTCTGCCGTCAAGATGTTGCTGACACGATAGTGAATACACTAAACACCGGGCATACGCTGGTGTGGTATGGCGACACCCTGTGTGCAGGCTACTCTTCCAGGGAAGGTGTCGCTACGGAAACAGCCGAATCGTTACGGCCGTCCTTGCATACAGCCTGCGCCCATGCGATGCACATTATTGGCATGGCACATCCGCAAGTTAAAGTCACAGACACGAGCCTGACATATTTTATAGCTAAAGATTCCCATGGCGTACATACAAAGCGCCACGGTTATATGTATTTATCCGAAAACTTTATCCGGCAGCATACCATAGCATTATACAGATTGAAAAACACGCAGAGC
>CACXEH010000026.1 GCA_902766625.1 uncultured Bacteroidales bacterium
ATTTCTCAAACGCATGGGCTCCCATAATGCCCAGTGAGTATCCAAACTTCAGGTGTCTCAATCCTGAACATTCGCTGAAAGCATATTTTCCTATGGTTTTCAAGTTTGTAGGTAAGTCCAGTGAGTCTATTTTGACGCAACCATTAAAAGCATAGTCACCGATAGTCGAAACGACGGGGGCCATAGTGACGGTTTCCAAATTGTAACATTCCTCAAAGGCATTGTTGCCGAAAGATATCACGTTACCTTTTATCCGCAAAGACGTCAGTCCAAGACATCTGTAAAATGCATATTGTCCGATTGCATACACGGAATCCGGAATGGTGACAGTCTGCATGGTTCTGCAATTTGCGAATGCGTGGTCGCCTATTTGTTTTAGAGAGAGCGGAAAATTGATAGCAGACAAATTAAAGCATCCGCCGAAAGCATAACTGTCAATCTTCTCTACCTTTTTAGGTAAATCTATGGAACGAAGACGTATGCACCCCTGAAAGACCATAGAGCCAATTGTAGTGAGCTCACTGGGGAAAGTGACTTCCTTCAAAGACTCGCATAACCGGAAAGCTGAGCTTCTGATGCTTGTGACGTTACATCCCAATGCCATTTCGCGGATTTTAGCCGAGGTAATGGTCTTTTCAGTCGGTTTTATGAGATATGATGTAGTTGCTTCATTCGTCTTTCCATAAACCAGATTGTCGTATGTTATTGTCGTGTCAGACATGCAGGTGTGTATTGACAAAAACGACAAGAAAAGCGGAAAGAACAACCTCAACAAAAATCTGGACATAGAAAACGATTAACTAAGAAATAAAAATCCTAATACACGCATTACTTTACTATAGTGCATGAAAAGAATTTAATTTTTCCCATAAATTTAACTTTTATTTTATTTAACTACGGCAAATATACGAAAAAAAATAAGAACTCCACTTTTTCCAGTTTTTTTTCATCACGAAGAAACAAAATTTTCATCGCGATAAAAATTCACTTGTATCGAGGTACAAAAAATTCCCCCTTCACAATAGGCTGTGGGGCTTATTCTGTGGATTTTCTTTTTTGCGTCCGTGCAGAGATGTTTCTAAAAAACCGCTACACCGAGAGTCCCATAGAATCAATTAGCCATTTCGGATATAAATTTTATACGGACTAATCGGATTTCTTCTTCTGTATAGTCTTCACCCAATTCCTCAATAGCATCATCGACGGAATCGGTTTCCGACTCCTTGAAATAATCATAAATCTCAGAGACGCGGTCTTCATCCATAACGTCATTGAGGAAATAGTCTATATTCAATTTTGTACCGGAGTAGACGATTGTCTCTATCTCATCCAGCAGTTCGTCAAACTCCACACCGTTGGCGTTGGCGATATCATCAAGGGCGATTTTTCTGTCGATGCTCTGTATGATGCTGACTTTTATTTTAGACTTGTTGGCGACAGTACGGATACGGAAATCGGCCGGCCGCTCAATATCATTTTCCTCACAATGTCGTTTAATCAATTCGCAGAATTCCTTACCGTATTTTTTTGCTTTGCCCATACCGACACCCGGGATGTTCTGCAGTTCTTCAATGGATATCGGATAAGTGGACGACATCGCCTCAAGTGACGGATCCTGAAAAATGACATAAGGAGGCAGGTTGTACTTTTTGGAGAGTTCCTTTCTCAGTTCCTTCAGCATTTGATACAATGTGGGGTCAACGGCTGAAGCACCACCTGTCGGTATGTTCTCTATCGTCTCCTCTTCGTCAAAATCGCGGTCCTCGACAATCTTAAACGACTCAGGCTTCTTCAAGAATGCGTGTCCCTTCTTTGTTACCTTCAGGACACCTGAGTTCACAATGTCCTTTTCAAGATAACCGGCGACACAGGCCTGTCGGATGACTGCGGTCCAGAGCGTCTGCTCTTCAATGTTGCCACTGCCGAACGTCTCGAGCGTGTTGTGCTGATGAGAGACAATAGCATCCGTTTCCTTACCTATAATAATATCTTTAATATAATCTTCGTCAAAGTTCTCTTTGACGGCTAAAACTGTCTCTATGACAGTCTGTACTTCTTCTTTTGCTTCCACTTGTTTATGAGGATTAAGACAGTTATCACAATTCTTACAATTATCAGTCTCGTACTCTTCTCCGAAATAATGGAGCAAGAGTTTTCTTCTGCATACCGAAGACTCTGCGTAGCACACAGTCTCCTGCAGGAGTTGTTTACCTATTTTTTGTTCATTAAGAGGTTTATCTTCTATAAATTTTTCTAATTTCTGTAAGTCTTTTTTAGAATAAAAAGCGATGCACCTACCTTCTCCGCCGTCTCTACCGGCACGGCCGGTTTCCTGATAGTAACCTTCCAGGCTCTTCGGAAAATCATAATGGATGACAAAACGTACGTCAGGTTTGTCAATACCCATACCGAAAGCGATTGTAGCAACGATGACATCGATGCGCTCCATAATAAAATCGTCCTGAGTCTTACTTCGGCTGACCGGGTCCATTCCCGCATGATATGACGCTGCTTTGATACCGTTGGCAACAAGGACCTCCGCCATCATTTCGACTTCCTTGCGGCTAAGACAATAGATGATACCGCTTTTCCCTTCGTTGTTTCTTATGAATTTGACGATTTCCTCGTTCACCCTTGCAGTCTTGGGGCGCACCTCATAATACAAGTTGGGCCTGTTGAACGAGCTTTTATACTCTACAGCATCCATGATACCGAGATTCTTTTTAATATCAGCGCTGACCTTCTCTGTAGCCGTCGCCGTCAAGGCTATAATGGGAGCCCTGAATATCTTGTCTATCGTAGAGCGTATATTTCTGTACTCCACACGGAAATCATGGCCCCATTCAGAGATACAGTGCGCTTCGTCAATAGCATAGAAAGATATATTCATCTGCCTGAAGAATTCCCAGTTATCTTCTTTCGTCAGCGTTTCAGGCGCCAGATACAACATCTTTGTCACACCTGAAAGCACATCTTCCTTGACTTTCTCCAAGTCGGGCTTGGACAAGGTTGAATTCATGAAATGAGCGATGCTGTCATCTTCCGACAGCGCACGTATCATGTCCACCTGATTCTTCATCAGGGCAATCAGAGGAGAAATGACAATAGCGGTTCCGTTCAGCAGCAGGGCCGGAAGCTGGTAACACAATGATTTACCTCCTCCAGTAGGCATAAGCACAAAAGAGTCTTTTCCCGCCAAAACATTCTTGACGATTGACTCCTGCTCGCCCTTAAAGGTATCAAATCCAAAATATTTCTTTAAGGCTTCAACCAATGATCCTTTCTCTTTCATGAATACCTCTTATCGTGAGAACCGGCTGCCGTCAGCTCTCACATAAGACAAAGATATAAAAAAAAATCTGAAATAAAATATTATCTGAAAAAAATGATAATATTTATTGCAATAACGTTGACTTTAGATGTTCTTTGGCGTATTTTTCAGTCACGACGAAACTCCGCTTTGTCGATGACGGCAAGGTAAACATGGCTTCAGTCATAATTGACTCTACTATTGAACGTAGGCCACGGGCACCCAACTTGTACTCCAGTGCTTTATCCACGATGAAGTCCAAAGCTTTTTTGTCAAAAGACAATTTTATGCCGTCCATTTCCAACAATTTTTCATACTGTCTTACGATGGAGTTCTTTGGCTCAAACAATATTTTTTGCAATGCTTCCTTGTCCAGCGGGTCCAACGCGCACAACACAGGCAGTCGCCCTATCATTTCCGGAATGAGGCCATAGCTTTTGAGATCCTGCGGCTGAATGTAGCGCATCAGATTGTTTTGGTCGACACGATGCCTGTTTCTCACCGAATCAAAACCGATGACGTGTGTGTTCAGACGCTGCGCGATTGTGCGCTCTATACCATCAAACGCACCGCCGCAGATAAACAATATCTGTCTGGTATCCACCTGGACATAGCTCTGGTCCGGATGCTTGCGCCCGCCTTTGGGCGGAACGTTGACAATAGACCCTTCCAGAAGCTTGAGTAAAGACTGCTGCACGCCTTCCGCGCCGACATCTTTGGTTATTGACGGGTTATCCTGTTTTCTTGCGATCTTGTCAATCTCGTCGATAAACACAATACCCCGCTGCGCCTGTTCTACATTATAATCAGCGACCTGCAGCAGGCGAGAAAGTATTGACTCAACATCCTCACCGACGTATCCTGCCTCAGTAAAGACCGTAGCATCGACAATAGTAAACGGCACTTGCAGCATCTTGGCGATAGTACGTGCCAAAAGTGTCTTTCCCGTACCTGTGGCACCTACCATAATGATATTGGATTTCTCTATCTCGACGGAATCGTCATCCAACTTCTGCCCCAACCTTTTATAATGGTTGTAGACAGCTACAGACAAACACTTTTTCGCATCATCCTGCCCTATGACATATTGATCCAAAAAAGCCTTAATCTCCTGAGGCTTGGGAACTGATTTATAGTTCGGTACGTTAGGAACAGGTGAAATTGTTGCCAAAGATTCTTCGGCGATGAGACTGGCCTGCTTGGCACATTCATCGCAAATCATGCCATACAGACCCTCTATGAGAATTCTCACATCTTCCCTCTTGCGTCCGCAGAAGGCACAGACATTTCTTTTGTTTTCTGCCATTAATCTTTATGCACCACTACTCTATCCACCATACCATAGTCACACGCTTCCTGTGCCGTCATCCAGTAGTCTCTGTCGCAATCTGCGGCAACAGTATCATAGTCTTTATGAGCGTGTGTAGCGATAATCTGCGTCAGTTCCACCTTCAGTTTCTGTATCTCACGCGCCGTGATTTCAATATCGGAAGCCTGTCCCTGTACACCGCCCAGCGGCTGATGTATCATCACACGGCTGTGTTTGAGTGCGGAACGCTTGCCCTCTTTACCGGCCACAAGCAATACTGCCGCCATAGACGCCGCCATACCTGTACACATCGTTGATACGTCACACTCAATAAATTGCATCGTATCATATATGCCCAATCCTGCACTGACGGAACCGCCAGGAGAGTTGATATACAGGCTGATGTCTCTTGTCGGGTCCACAGAATCCAGATAAAGCAATTGTGCCTGAAGCGTGTTGGCTGTATAATCATCTATCGGCGTACCTAAAAAGATGACTCTATCCATCATCAGTCTGGAGAAAACGTCCATTTGAGTAACATTCAACTTACGTTCCTCCAATATGTATGGATTTAGATATGTGTTTTGTGCTTTCACTACATCATCTAAAACCATACTGTTGATTCCGAGATGACGTATCGCAAATTTTTCAAAATCGTTCATTTATTTGTTTTCAAACAAAGCGTTAAATTTGTCTACGGTAATCTTTTTATTCTGCAACTTCACTGCAGCCTTGACGGCTTTCGTCAATTCTATCTCTATTGCACGGCTTACCAAACGCTGGGCTTGTTTCTCATCTTTAAGCATCTCGCTTGCATAGTTCTCAAGATACTCGTCAGGAACATTATTCAGGCCATACTGTGCAAACTGGCTCTTTGCCACAAGTTTAGCAGCCGACTTGATTTGCTCATCCTCAATCTTAACGTTCAGTTGTTTCAGCAATTTGGAGCAAATCAGGGACCACTCATGGTCTTTGACGGTTTCGGCAAAGTTTTCCTCAATATGCTTTTTCTGTTCGTCGTCTTTCGCATTGAGCAGCATCTCGCGTTTCATGATTTCCTCCGGGAACTTCACTTCACCGACTTTGTTCAGGCAATAGTCTTTAACGTCAATGATAAATTTAAAGTTGCTGTCCTCTTCGTACACAGACTCCATCTCAGACTTGATACGGGCACGGAACTCCTCCTCCGTCTTGACTGCGTCTTTTCCGAAGACCAAATCAAACAACTCCTGATTCAAGTCAGCGAGTTTCATACGGGAGATACTTGTAATCTCGTACTTGAAATCTCCTATATGCTCCCCCACTTCCTCTTTCTTTATTTTCAGCAAAGCAGCAATCTCTGTGTCCTTACCGCTATATGCCTTGGAGACGTTGAAAGTAATTTCTCCCTTTGTCGCGCCGGCAAACTTTTTCTTCTGAGTATCGTTGGTAAAATATTTAGGCATGATGCTGACGTTCTCAATCTTCAAGCCGTCCTCTTTTTCAACACCTTTCTTCTGCATCTCGACAAGGTTACCACGGAGCATGTCGCCGTCCTCATAAGACTCCACCTCCTCAAACTTGCCGTTGCGGCGGCGGTATGCGTCTACCTGAGCGTCAACCTGCTTGTCGTCTACATCTATATTATAATATACGATTTTGTCCTTGTCTGACAATTCGATGTCGAACTGAGGAGCAAAACCTAAATCAAAGTGCATCTCAAAGTCATCGGCTTTCTCCACATCAATCTTCTCTTCGTCCTCAGCTGTCAGCGGAGAAGTGATTAAATCAAGCTTCTGCTCTTCTATATATTTGTTAATGCTCTCAGAAATCAGTTTCTGGAGTTCCTCCGCCTTGACTTCCATTCCATACATTTTCTGGATAAGGCCGATGGGTACCATACCCGGGCGGAATCCCGGCATCTTTGCCTGCTGTTTGATTTTCTTCAGTGACTTCTGTACTTTCTCTTCATAGTCGGCTTTAACAATTTTAATGGTTAATTTACCATTAACCTCGTCAACTTTTTGCAATGAAATATCCATATTCTATATTCTATATTATTTATTTTCACACGAAATTAGGTGCAAAGATAACACTTTCTTTTTTTATAAATTAATTATTTTGAATGTTTCGCCACTCGCAATCTTTTTCTCGCGGCAATTATTCCCCATATACGTCTCAATCTTCAACGTACAGGACTTCTCCGTCATATCCGAATTTTATATGCGGCGGGAGGTATGTCGCACTCTCAGCATGTAGTCCTGCAGAATGGGCCAAATGGATAATCCGCACACACGAAGCGCCCAGTTTCTGAGACAAAGACACGGCGTCCTCAATAGTCTGATGGGTAGTGTGCATCCTGTGTCTCAGTCCGTTTATAATCAGGCACTCTACGCCTTCAAGCAGTTTCAGGCTTTCCTCCGGTGCGCTCTTCATATCTGTTATAAATGCCATCTTCCCTATCCTATATCCCAATATCGGCATTTCTCCGTGCAAGACTTCTATGGGCATTACGGACAGCGGCTCCCCGCCGGACCGCTCAACAAGAAATGGTCTGCCAGCCTCAACGGCATTTAATTTCAGATGAGGCACACGCGGTCTCTCCACTGTGTCAAAGCTGTATGGCATCTGGCGGCGTACGACATTGAGCGTCCGCTCTAATCCGAACACATCAAGCCGGGCCTGTTCACTGAACGGGCGCAAATCGTCCAACCCGCCGATGTGGTCATAGTGCTCGTGTGTCAGCAAGACGGCATCTATGGGTTTGAAGGGCAATTTGAGTATTTGCTGACGAAAATCAGGTCCGCAGTCCACCAAGAGCCTGCAGCTGTCTGTCTCTATCAATGCCGACGTCCGCAAGCGCTTGTCCCTGATGTCATCAGACAGGCACACTCTGCACTGACAGCCTATTTGCGGCACGCCGGAACTCGTCCCTGTTCCCAACAGCGTAATCTTCATGTTATATCGCTTAGTTTTTCATTTTATACAGCATCCACTCGCCGTATCCTTTCTGACGGAAGAACAAGAGAGACAGAAATCCATTGGAAGAACCCTCCAAGGCTACCACGCGGTATTTCTTGTTCTCCATTTTCTGGCCGTAATTGATGTTATAATAGTATTCGTGAGGCAACTCCGGACGGAACGACGGCCATTGCTCCGCCTCTATCATTCCCGTCAGCGTCTCAATATCATCTTCAGGATCAGGCATAGATATTTCTATCTTGGATGCGACATGGGATATCTGATACAACGAGTCGGACACAAAACGGTCAAAAAAGAGTATAAAATCCCGTTCATGATACTCGTCCAAACCATATTCGCGCATCTTTCTCAATTTCCACTGGTTTTCTTCGCGGGAGAAGAAATAATCTTTTACCCGCTCGTCAATCATATCAACATATTCAACGGTCACCCTGTCCACATCCTTACTCTTCTCAAGGTCGAGCGATGATTCGTTTTCAAAAAAGACGGTATAAAACTCCTGACGCGTGTACATCGCGTTATACCGCCATTGCTCAGGCTTCACATAAGTCATTTTGCCGTCCCGCTCATATGGCAGCGGGAATACAATCCTTTCTTTCTGATGTCTCGGGCTTATTGTGAAGGAATATATAAAATCGTTGAAATATTCGTCAGCCGTCTTGGGTATCACTGCATCGTCCATAATAGAATCGGCAGGCACAATCCCCGCGCTGTCAGCAGAATCAGCTGCAACCGTGTCACTGACACCTGCATCCGAAGGTACACTCTTTCCGCCACATGAAAAAAGGCAAAGCAGCACAATCGCGAAAAACAGCGTATAAACTGTTCTAAACAGATATTTCACTCTCAACATCTCAATTTTAATGCAAATTTAACACCTTATCCCCATTTAATCAAACGATGAAGCCGATATTTTCTCCAATCCGGTACAACAAACCGCAACAAAACTATAATTGTTATATGCGTCTGTCATCTCAAGTTCTCAATTTCCGCTGCCACGGAGCCTCCGTGATGCGAAACAAATCAGCACTATGCAGGTCGGAAAATTGTTTTCAACGCGATATGTCGTCTGTTCCATAGGACGGAACTTACATTCCAGCGGACGGAACTTACGTTCCATCGGCTGGAACATAAAATTATTCGAGACAATGCCGTGCATACTTCCGCATGATTGCGTGATGACTTCACCGGGACTGTGACTCAATTAACTTTCATATTGATATAAAAGCAGAAGAAGGCGCATATGTAAAGAAAAAATCGTACCTTTGTCATTAGTTTAAATGTAAATACAATATATAAAATATCAACACATGAAAAATTCCATCAACCAATTAAACCATGCGGCTGATAACATCAGGATACTTGCCGCATCAGCAGTAGAAAATGCCAAGTCAGGTCATCCGGGCGGTGCTATGGGCGGTGCTGACTTTATAAATGTCCTATATTCAGAATATCTGACATACGACCCGGCAAACCCTACATGGAAATGCCGCGACCGTTTCTTCCTTGACCCGGGCCACATGGCACCCATGCTGTACTCTGTCCTGGCTCTTTCAGGCAAATTCACTATAGACGAGCTGAAGAACCTGCGCCGTTGGGGATCACCAACGACGGGACACCCCGAACTGGACGTAGCCCGCGGTATAGAAAACACATCAGGACCGCTCGGGCAGGGTCACGTTTTCGCCGTAGGCGCAGCCATCGCAGCTAAATTTCTTGCAGCCAATCTCAAAAATGCCTCTTACGACAAAGAGCGCATCTACGCATACATCAGCGACGGTGGCGTACAGGAAGAAATCTCACAAAGTGCAGCCCGTATAGCCGGCCACCTTGGGCTGAACAACCTGATAATGTTCTACGATTCCAACGATATACAACTCTCCACGGAGTGCAACGAGGTTACTTCAGAGAATACGGCGATGAAATACCGCGCCTGGAACTGGAACGTCATCAACATCAACGGTAACAATGCAGAAGAAATACGTCAGGCTCTTGACGCCGCATTGGAAGAAAAAGAACGCCCCACCCTCATCATCGGCAAATGTATCATGGGCAAAGGTGCCCGTAAGGAGGACAACACTTCTTATGAGAACAACTGCAAGACCCACGGAGCACCTCTCGGTGGTGAAGCATACAGAAACACCGTCAAGAACTTAGGCGGTAACCCTGACGACCCGTTCGTCATCTTTGAGGACGTGAAAGAACTCTACGCAAACCGTCAGAGCGAATTGAGCGCCATCGCCGCTCAGCGCCATGCAGAAGAAGAGGCTTGGGCTAACGCAAATGCAGAATTGGCAAAAAAAGAAGCAAGCTGGTTTACCGGCAAGATTGAGGCTGACATCGATTGGAATGCCGTAGAGGTCAAGAGCGGTATGTCAACACGCGAGGCTTCCCGTGCCGTCCTCGCCGAACTGGGTAAAAAGGTAGAAAACCTCATCGTTTCATCTGCCGACCTGAGCAACTCCGACAGAACTGACGGATATCTCAAACAGACCCACAGTATCGTAAAGGGTGACTTCTCCGGAAAATTCCTGCAAGCCGGTGTCAGTGAACTCGCTATGGCATGCATCTGCATCGGTATAGAGCTCCACGGAGGTGTGCATGCAGCATGCGGAACATTCTTCGTATTCTCCGACTACATGAAACCGGCAGTGCGTATGGCTGCCCTGATGGGCGTACCTGTCAAGTTTATATGGTCGCACGACAGTTTCCGCGTCGGAGAAGACGGACCTACACACGAACCCATAGAGCAAGAAGCGCAAATAAGGCTGATGGAGAAAGTACACAACCATAAAGGTCAGCCATCGCTCCTTGCATTGCGCCCTGCAGACACCTATGAGACTGTGACTTGCTGGAAGCTTGCCCTTGAGAACACACAGACCCCGACAGCCATCATCCTGACCCGTCAGAACATCGTAGACCTGCCTGCGGGCACAGACTACAGCCAAGTCTCCAAAGGCGGGTACGTAGTATGCTCCGACGAGAAGCCACAGATAGTTCTTGTAGCCAGTGGATCAGAGGTTTCCACACTGGCTCAGGCTGGCGAGCTGCTTAAGAAAGACGGCATACAGTTCCGTCTGGTAAGCGTTCCGTCGGAAGGTTTGTTCAGAAGCCAAAGCAAAGATTACCAGACATCTGTACTGCCAACCGGCATCAAGCGTTTCGGTCTGACCGCAGGACTGCCCGTAAACCTGGAAGGATTGGTCGGCGAAAACGGCAAGGTCTTCGGCGTAAGCACCTTCGGATTCTCCGCGCCATACAAAGTTCTAGACGAGAAATTAGGCTTCACGCCTGAACAGGTATATGCACAGATTGTAGCACTTCTGAAATAACACTCTAAAATGGAAATAAAGATAACCAAAATCGGTCTGGCCTCTGACCATGCCGGATATGACCTGAAACAAGCCGTCAAAAAATTCTTGGAGGACAAAGGTGTCGCCTATGAGGATTTCGGCAGCTTCAGCGCAGAAAGTTGCGACTATCCCGACTACGCACACCCTTTGGCAGAAAGCATCGAAAAGGACGAGTGTCAGATAGGTGTCGCCATCTGTGGCTCAGGCGAAGGCATGAGCATTACGCTGAATAAGCATCAGGGCATCCGCGCCTCACTATGCTGGATACCGGAGATTGCAGAAATCACACGCAAACACAACAAATCCAACGTGCTGGTTTTGCCTGCAAGATTTATTTCCCAAGAGACAGCACTAGACATTCTCAGGACATATCTTGACACTGACTTTGAAGGAGGCGGCAGACACGAACGACGCATTGCCAAGATTGCCATAGCAAAATAAGCAGATGACCAAAAAGCAACTGTTTGACACAACACTCGAATATTTGGAAGAGAACTGTCCGAAACAATACACAGAGCTCTTCTATGAGAGTCCGTTCCAGCTCCTCGTAGCTGTCGTCCTCTCGGCGCAATGCACTGACGACAGAGTGAATATGGTGACGCCAAAATTATTTGAGTTGTATCCTACAGCCGCATTGATGTCGCAAGCCACACCTGACGACATCTTCCCGTATATCAGTTCCGTCTCCTACCCTAACAGCAAAGCAAAATACCTTGTCGGCCTGTCGCAGAAAATAATGACACATTTTCACGGAGACGTGCCTTCTACGCTTGACGACCTGACAAGTCTGCCCGGTGTAGGACGTAAGACAGCGAATGTCGTACAGTCTATTGTATTTAACAAAGACGCTTTGGCTGTAGACACCCATGTCTTCAGGGTAAGTCACCGCATTGGTCTCGTGACAGACAAAGCAACGACACCTTACGCCGTGGAGAAAGAACTGACCGCCCACATTGCGCAACAAAAAATCAGATTGGCACACTTTTGGTTATTATATCACGGGAGGTATGTCTGCACCGCACGGAGTCCACACTGCTCACAATGCGGGCTAAGCGGGAAATGCAATTACTTCAAAAAAGCTAACAAGCAGTCGCCTGACAAATCAAAATTATTAAAAGGAAAATCGTAACTTTGCACTACGAAACAAACTATCTTAACTATAAAATAAAATGACTATTGATCAATTCAAATTTGCCGGTAAGAAGGCAATTGTACGCGTGGACTTCAATGTGCCACTGGACGAAAATGGGAAGATAACTGACGACACCCGTATCCGCGGTGCTCTTCCTACGTTGAAGAAAATTCTTGCTGACGGTGGCGCTCTCATCATTATGAGCCACATGGGCAAGCCTAAAGGTAAAGTCAATCCAAAATTGTCTTTGAGCCAGATTAAAGACGCTGTTGCCGAAGCACTGGGAACAACTGTGATTTTCGCACCTGACTGCGCAAAGGCTCAGGATGCAGCCGCAAACCTTAAGCCAGGTGAGGTTCTTCTTCTTGAAAACCTTCGCTTCTATCCGGAAGAAGAAGGCAAACCAGTTGGTATTGACAAGGAAGATCCGGCATACGAAGAGGCTAAGAAAGCCATGAAAGCCTCCCAGAAGGAATTTGCTAAAACTCTCGCAAGCTATGCAGACTGCTACGTAATGGACGCTTTTGGCACCGCACACCGCAAGCATGCCTCCACAGCAGTCATTGCTGACTATTTCGACGCTGACCACAAGATGTTGGGCTACCTGATGGAGAAAGAGGTCAACGCTGTTGATAACGTTCTCTCCAACATCAAGCGCCCGTTTGTAGCCATCATGGGTGGTTCTAAAGTTTCATCAAAAATCGGCATCATCGAAAACCTGCTCGGCAAAGTTGACAAACTGATTCTTTGTGGCGGTATGACTTACACCTTCGCCAAAGCACACGGCGGCGAAATCGGCAACTCTATCGTAGAGTTGGACAAACTTGACGTTGCTCTCGGCGTAGAAGAATTGGCAAAGAAGAACGGTGTAGAACTCGTATTGGGTACAGACTCTGTCGTTGCCGACGCTTTCTCTAATGACGCACACACTCAAGTTGTTCCGTCTAACGCCATTCCTGCCGGATGGGAAGGCCTCGACGCAGGTCCGGAGTCTCGCAAGAAATTCCAGGCTGCCATCAAGGGAGCTAAAACCATCCTATGGAACGGTCCTGCCGGAGTATTTGAATTTGACAACTTTACCGCAGGCAGCCGCGCTATCGGTGAGGCTGTCGCCGAGGCAACGAGCGAGGGAGCATTCTCTCTCATCGGCGGTGGTGACTCTGTAGCTTGTGTAAATAAGTTCGGACTCGCTGACAAAGTATCATACATCTCCACCGGTGGCGGTGCTTTGCTGGAAGCTATTGAGGGAAAAGTCCTCCCTGGCATAGCTGCAATATTGGGTGATAAATAACTTTTTTACTCATCATACTTTTTTCGGCAACTTGGTGAGTGACTCATCAAGTTGCCTTTTTACTTTCCACGATGAATATTCCAAAACTCTTCTTCTGTGCCTTATTCCTGACAGGTATCATGCTGGGATGCAAATCTGACAATCAGCAACAGACCACAGCACGCCACGCCATAACCGACACATTGATTGTCGGCATTATGCCTACGCTGGACTGTGTCCCTATATATATGGCAAGGACATACAACATCTACGACAGTCTGGGCCTTTATGTCAGATTAACCTGCATGAATTCACAGATGGATCTGGAGAATTTGTTGGCAAACGGGAAAATAGATATCGCGCCATCCGATATGTTTAGAACTATCATGTGGCAGAACAAAAGGAAAAACATCAGATTTCTCGCTTCTTCATGCCGTGAATGGCGGCTCTACGCCAACAAGAAAAGGCGAATCAGCAAAGTGGAACACTTAGGCAACCGTATGATTGGCATGACAAGACAATCCGTACTGGACTACTATTGCGACACCATAAATTCCAAACTCATGCGAAACTCGGAACTGCTCCTGAAGCCCCAAATCAACGATGTCTTCATACGACTCCAGATGCTAAACGAGGCGCAGCTGGACGCCATCTTTTTGCCTCTCCCGTTAGACCAACTCGCAGAAGAAAAGGGACATAATAAAATCAGTGACCTTAAAGGATGTGACGGATATGCCGGACTCGCAGTAAGCTGCAACAGAATAAAACCAAACCGGAAAGCAGTTGAACTTTTCCTTCGCGCCTACAACATGGCTGTTGACAGCATGAAAATCTATGCCGAACAACCGCTCCCCCAATACATCACGACCCACTTCAACATTGACAGTATTCCCCTCAAAGTCATCAAAAGCAAGTCTTTGAGCCACCTGTATCATCCCGAAACAAAGAAAATCGCCTCAGCATTGTTATGGGCACGCAAGAACAACTTCGCCACCAAAGCATACAACACCGACACACTGACATATAAATAATGAAAGACTTCATTGCAGAATACAAAACGTGTCTTTCCCTATTATGTGAAAAACATCTCATTCTGGCCCTTGACAAGATGGATTATCTTATTGAGCAAATCTCGTCGTGGGAAATTCTCCAGAAGAAGCAGAATATAGCACACAACTACTCTCTCCTACTTGAATATTATAAAAACGGTGCGATGGACTCCCAACGTGCTGATATGCACCGTGAGTTTATATGCCAGGCCCTTGCCGTTCTTGACGAAATATATTACATCTACCGCTCCAAAAAATCAAGTTCTTCTTTTGCTGAGCAATGCCGTTCCTGTGCCACCCGGAGTTTTGATCTCAAACAAACTCTGGAAAGAATCATCTCCGCAGAGCAGAGCAGTCTTTTCAACAAGATTGTGTCAGAAGCGGCAGACTCCGGTGAGTCCGAGCGACTGATTGAGGAACTGTTTAACCAAATCTGGGTTTCCTGCAAGTGGAATGCATCATACAACAACACTATCAAGACTTTTGTCGCAGATAATCCATCAGGGAAAAGCATTACTCTGCCGCTGCTAAGCGCTGTAATGCTTTCCGCACTATATAATTTCAACGAGAACAAGATTACTCTGCTTGAGGAACTTTGCCTTTCGGACGACCCGGACATCCGCGCCCGCGCACTTTTCGGACTCATTGTCAACATGATGGTGCACCATGAACGCATACCTTTTTACAGGGAAATCACCAAACGGGCAAACGAACTGCTTTCGCAGCCTCAAATCAGAAAAGATTTGAGAATCATACAACTGCAACTTATAAACTATGCCGGCATGCCGGAACTGACGAAATTCTTCAACAACATGTTCAACAACACTTTCAAGAACATTTTTGCACAGGGGATTTCACTTTCCGACATTGAGAACATGCTCTCAGACGATAATGACGAAAAAGCGGAAAAGATAGATTCCGAAATGGAAGAAAAGATTAAAAAGTTTCAAGAACAGACCCGGGAAATCATGGACCTCAATAACGACGGTTATGATATCAACTATATCGGGTTCTCCAATCTTAAGCACTTTCCTTTTTTCCAGAAAACAGTCAACTACTTCCTCCCGTTCCATACCGAACATTCAGCCATAGCAGATACTTTTGTCAAGGAAAACCAGTTTATACTCGATTTCATCCACAAAGGACAACTCTGCGACTCCGACAAATACTCTATCTGCCTTCTCCTCAAATACAGTCCGCAAAACATGAAAAACAGCATGTTGCAAAAACTTGCGGAAGAATATGAATCTGCCAAGGAATTAATGTCTGAAGCCAACTCAGGCCAGAATGCGCTACGCAGCTATATTATGGACTGTGTGCGCTATTTCAAGCTATACAAAAACCGCACAGACTTCATCTCTCCCTTTGACTACGAACAGCTTTTATTCAAATATCCGTTTTTGGAATCCATGTTCCAAAACAAGGATTTCCTTCTGGAATATGCCTACCACACACAAAAATTAAAGATGCACACCACCGCCGTGGCAATCTATGAATACATTGACCGCCACTACACGCTCGACTTGGAATCGTTACAATTCTACGGCTATAACTTGGAGAGACTTGGCAGGATTAAAGACGCCATAATATGCCACGAAAAGGCCTCCATCATTGCCCCCGACTCCAAATGGACCCTAAAACACCTCGGACTGTGCTACCTGAAGACCGACAACCATCAGAAAGCCTTACCCGTCTATAGCCGCCTGTCTGTCCTCTATCCAGACGATAAAGCTATAGCCCTACGCTATGGCCAGTGCCTGATGTCCATAGGTAAATACGACAAGGCGCTCAAGCAATTCCACCGTGCCGAGTTTCTCGACGCCGACGATCTCTCGCCGATTATCAGTATAGCTGAATGTGCACTGCTGAACGGTGATGCCTTCCAATCCGACAAATACTACAGTAAAATTCCCGAAAAAGAAATGACCGGCGAGATGTGTATGTTCGCGGGCCATGCCGCATGGGCATCCGGAAACCTTGCCTATGCCATACAACTCTACAAACGTACCCGTCAGGACATCTTCCGATTCTCGGCTCAGGACACCCGTATTTTGGAAAACTTCGGCATTGCCCCAAACGACATCATTCTCACCGAAGATATTGTAAACCAAAAACCATCAGAATAAGCCGTATCTTATTTTGCATCATTTCCCTCATCACAATTTTGAGTCATTATTTTCAGACATAAAAACCAGTCGAAAATTTTTGATTTAAAACCCGTCGGATGAATTAAACGCATCTTACTATGCATGCCATCTGCCGTATCCAGTCTGGACTGCAGAGAAAGAACGCGCCACTTTAACCCGACAAGTTTTCCGTTCTATGGGCTGGAACATACATTCCATCCCACGGAACTTACATTCCAAAGGATGGAACTGAAAACTTATCGCGATACATGAAAACTTTTATCCTCGATACACGAAAATTTTCATCGCG
>CACXEH010000027.1 GCA_902766625.1 uncultured Bacteroidales bacterium
AATCCAGTATGACCTGAGTGGCGACGCTCCCCGTCTGCTCTTCACGCCCGGCATAAAATTTACCACCGGCCTGGTGCTCACCTATGACGATATGCCCACACTCGCGGCACCTCTCACTATCAGCGGAGACGGTGAGGTGAGCATAGGCGACATCAATATATGCAACGACTAAAGATCAATCAAAATACATTATATATATAACTATGCCATTAAAGCATATAATCATATATCTCATCGTCATCAACGTGGCAACCTTTATCACATACGGCATTGACAAGTACAAGGCAAGGCGTGCCATGTGGCGCGTCAGGGAAGCCTCCCTTTTAATCTTGGCTGTACTCGGAGGCAGTGTAGGGGCATGGCTTGGCATGAAAGTGTGGCATCATAAGACGCAGCATCTCAAATTCAAATACGGCGTTCCGTTCATCCTGTTTGCCCAGATAGCGTTGGCGCTTTACATTTTCAGTTGTCTGTGATTTAGATAGAAAAGACAAACCGGAATAAAAACATGAAAGCATTTGTAGAATATTTCAGGAACATCCATGAACATAATGGCGTTGCAGGCTGTATCCACTCATGTCCGGAACTGATGGAGTGCGTCAGGCAGTTGGGGTTCCTGCCGCTGTTGGAAAGCGGCATACAGGGTTACGCTGCAGAGAGCATGATGGCAGAGGAGTGCCGGTTTATACAATTTGATGACGGTTCTTGGGAATGGCCTTTGTGGCAGTGGAAGGGTTCTGTGGTGCGCGACGGCGACTGTGTCTATGGCAAATTCTTTGCAGGCAAAGCGGGATTTATCAGCCGTAAGTGGTGGCCTGACTTCTGCAACTGGCGCCGTAGTCAGCATCCCGTACCGAAAGAAGGCACTATTGAAGACTTCATACTGGCTACCTTGCGCGAGCATGGCAGCATGGTAGCCCGCGAACTGCGTGCTGCATGCGATTTCACGGGGAAAAACATGCGCTCGAAATTTGATGCCTATGTCGGTAGATTGCAGATGGGTACACATATCGTCACTGAGGATTTTGTCTATCCTGTTGACAAACATGGGCGTGAGTACGGTTTCGGGTGGTCGCTGCTCACCACACCTGAACGGTTGTTGGGCCGTGAGACTTGCCAGTGTAAACGAACGCCCGAAGAGTCGCACGAGCGCATCTTGACGCATCTGTCACAACTGCTGCCGATGGCAACGGAGCAACAAATCAGGAAATTAATAAAATAGCGGGGCAGGCTCAGTCGGTTTTCGGATAACTGGCCTGTATGTTTCTCCGGCATACATGATTCGGGGAGACAGGCCCTATGCGGGCATTGATTAGTGATAGTCGCTATGGTGCTGCGGGTCTACCAGTTCGCGGTACTTGTCGATAACCTTTTTAAAATCCTCCCATGCGTCGCGCTTGAGGGCAGGATTGCGCAACAACGCCGACGGATGAAAAGTGGGCATCACCAGACGGTTGTTCCAGTTCAGCCAAGTGCCTCTCATCCTGGTTATACTGGCATTGGGGTCGATAAGCCCCTTGAGTGCAGTTGCCCCTAACAGGATGATAATGGGCGGATCTATCAGTTCAATCTGTTTTAATATGTAGGGCAGACATGCTTCACGCTCCTCTGGCAGAGGGTCTCTGTTCTGGGGCGGGCGACACTTGACAATATTGCCAATAAAAACCTGTTGCAGACGTGAGAAACCGCAAACGGAAAGTATCTTGTCGAGCAACTGTCCTGAAGCGCCGACAAAGGGACGGCCCAACTGGTCCTCATAGTAACCAGGACCTTCACCGATACACATGATTTTGGCATGGCGCGCACCTTCTCCAAAAACAACGTGGGTGCATCCTTGCCGCAAAGCACACTTGCGGCACTGCATGACAACATCGCGTAATTGTTCAAACTCATCCATCCGTTCAACGATTGCAACACAAAATTATAAAAAAGTTGAACACGAGAAAGAATAAAGCGCAAGTCATATTCATTTTTCGAAAACAAACAGCCGCCATGTGCGTTAAAACATACATTTTGTCCATAACTATATCGTTAAAAATTAGTAATTTTGCATCAGTTATACGAACAATATAAATCTGATGAAAAAAATAACCGTCTTCTTGTTGTGCATCGTTGCTTTAATGAGCGTTTCAGCACAAGAAAACACTTATCTGAGTGACTACAACCAAGCGCGTAAATTCACTGGTGACAAATTGGCAACAATGTTGTTTTCTACAAAAATATTTCCCCGTTGGACTCCGCAGGGTGATAAATTTTGGTACGAATACAAGACCAGCAAAGGAAATGTATGGTATATCGTCAACCCCAAGGCGAAAACCAAGAAAACACTTTTTGATCAGGACAAACTGGCTGCGGAACTGAGCCTTATAACCCATGACCCTATCGTGGCGTCACATCTGCCTATCAACAACCTTGAGGCGAAAGAGGACGGAACCTTTGAATTCTCTGTCTACACCAAAAACGAAATCAAAGAAGACACGACCAATGCTTACAAGCCCAAGCAAGGCAAAGAAACCTATTTCTTCTCATATAATCCCGAAAGCAAAAAGCTGACCCGTATTGAGAACAAATGGAAAGCGACTGAGTACCCGCAGTGGGCATCCATATCACCCGACGGGAAAACTGTAGTCTATGCCAAAGACTTCAACCTCTACAAAATGAGCCGCGAGGAGTATGAGAAAGTCAAGGACAACGAGATAAAAGAAGGCAAGTTCAAGGATAAAAAATTGGACTCCACGATAGTGGAGACCCAGCTGACGACCTTCGGTGTCAAAGACTTCGGTTTCGGCATGCCTTATTCCTACCTGAATACAGACACACTGGCTGACGGCAAGCGGAAAGGTATATGGGGAGGGGCATGGAGTCCCGACTCCAAGCATTTTATCGTTGGCATAACAGATGAACGGAAGGTCAAAGAACTGTGGGTCATCAACTCCATGGCAAGCCCGCGTCCCACGCTTGAGACATACAAATATGAAATGCCGGGCGACAAAGATATTCCGCAAGAACATCTCTATATATTTGACATAGAGCACAACACATACAAAGAAATCAACACCAAGGCATTCAAGGACCAGAGTCTTGACATCGCCTACAAACCCAGACAACGGACAGAACAGGGTAAACCTGAGGTGGCACGTCAATGGGCAGGCACAAATACCCAGTTGTTTATTACCCGTTCCAGCCGTGACCTGCATCGTATTGACATTTGTAAATATGTGTTGGGAGAGGATACCTTGAGACCGGTCATTGAGGAACGCATGAACACATATCAGGAAGTGCGTCCGCTGGGTGTCCTTGACGGCGGCGAGGAACTGCTCCAGTGGAGTGAGCGTGACGGATGGGCACATCTCTATCTGTATGACGGCGAAGGAAAATTGAAAAAACAACTCACACAGGGTGCATGGCACGTCATGAACATTGAGAAAATAGATGAGAAAAACCGCGTGGTGTACTTCACTGCCAACGGCAAAAACCCTGATGAGAACCCATACTACCAGCACGTGTACAAAGTCAGTCTCAACGGAGGAGAAGTCAAGGAAATCAGCAAAGGAAACTATTTTCATGAGCCGTTCATTGACGACGAAGCGACGTACTTCATAGACAACTATTCCCGCATTGACTGTCAACCGAAGACTGCTCTGTTCAGCACTTCAGGAGCAAAAATCATGGATTTGGAAGAGGCTGACATGAGTCAGCTTCTGGCAAACGGCTACCAATATCCGGAGCAGTTTACGGTCAAAGCCGCTGATGGCGTGACAGACCTGTGGGGCGTGATGTACAAACCTTTCAACTTTGATTCCACGAGGGTTTATCCTATCATAGACTACGTATATCCCGGTCCGCAAGTAGAGGCGACAAACTACATCTTCACAAAGATGGGGCTGCGCACGGACTGTCTGGCACAGGCCGGCTTTATCGTTGTCACCGTAGGCAACCGCGGAGGACACCCCGACCGCTCGAAATGGTATCACAACTACGGATACGGCAACCTGCGTGACTATGGCCTCGCTGACCAGAAAGCCGCCATTGAGCAGTTGGCTAACAGATACAAATTCATAGACATCAACAAAGTCGGTATCCACGGACATTCGGGAGGAGGATTCATGAGCACGGCCGCAATCTTCCAATATCCGGATTTCTTCAAAGTGGCGGTATCCTGTGCCGGAAATCACGACAACAGCATCTATAACCGATGGTGGAGTGAGACACATCACGGTGTGCAGGAGAAGATTACTCAGAAGGGAGATACGACTTTCATATATAAGATTGCCACCAATCCGGAGATAGCATCACGCCTCAAAGGGCATCTTATGCTGGTTCATGGTGACATAGACAATAATGTGCATCCCGGCAACACCCTGCGTGTCGTCAGTGCACTGATTAATGCAGGCAAACGCTTTGACATGCTTATCCTGCCTCAGCAGCGCCACGGTTTCGGCAATATGAACGCATATTTCTATTGGAGAATGGTGGACTACTTCTCAGAACATCTGAAAGGAAAGAAGGAAACTATGATAGACATACCCGAATTAGCGAAATAAATCGTAACTTTGTAGTACATAAACAAACATATCAGAACAACTATGGATATATTAGAACTGAGCGAACAGGAAATCAACCGCCGCAAGAATCTGGAAGAGATACGCAAAATGGGAATCGATCCATACCCTGCTGCGGAGTATCCCACCAACGCCTACTCAACAGACATTAGAGACAACTTCAAAGACGAAGAAGAACTGCGCCAAGTATGTATTGCTGGACGCATCATGAGTAAGCGCATTATGGGTAAAGCAAGTTTCGCTGAGATTCAAGACTCCAAAGGACGTGTGCAGGTTTACATCACCCGCGATGATATCTGTCCTGATGAAAATAAGGACCTGTATAATGTCCTGTTCAAAAAACTGCTTGACCTCGGTGACTTCATCGGTGTCAAGGGATTCGTCTTCCGCACCCAGACGGGTGAGATAACCGTTCATGCTAAAGAAATCACCCTGCTCAGCAAGAGCCTCAAACCGCTTCCTGTAGTCAAGGAAAAAGACGGTCAGGTGTATGATTCCTTTGATGACCCGGAATTGCGCTACCGTCAGCGCTATGTTGACCTCATCGTCAATAACGGCGTGAAGGAGACATTCCTTAAGCGTGCCACAATCATCCGTACCATGCGCCGCATATTGGATGACGCAGGCTACACAGAAGTGGATACGCCTATACTGCAGACGATACCAGGAGGTGCAAGCGCCCGGCCGTTTATCACGCATTTTAATGCCTTGAATCAAGACATGTATATGCGTATCGCAACAGAGCTGTATCTGAAGCGGCTCATAGTGGGCGGTTTTGAGGGTGTCTATGAAATGGGTAAGAACTTCCGCAACGAGGGAATGGACAAAACCCATAATCCGGAATTTACGTGTATGGAGCTATACGTACAATACAAGGATTACAACTGGATGATGTCGTTTACAGAAAAGATGCTTGAAGAGATATGTATTGCAGTCAACGGCAAACCCGAAGTGGAAATAGACGGCAAGACCATCAGTTTTAAGGCTCCTTATCGCAGACTGCCTATCCTTGACGCCATTAAGGAAAAGACAGGATACGACCTTGCAGGGAAGACGGAAGAAGAAATACGTGAAGTGGCAAAGAAATGTGGCATCGAGGTAGATGATACGATGGGCAAAGGCAAACTCATTGATGAAATCTTCGGTGAGACATGTGAAGGCACATTCATACAGCCGACGTTTATTATCGACTACCCTGTAGAGATGAGTCCGCTGACCAAGATGCATCGCAGTAAACAAGGTCTGACAGAACGCTTTGAACTTATGGTTAACGGTAAGGAATTGGCTAATGCTTATTCGGAGTTGAATGATCCTATTGATCAGGAACAGCGTTTCAAGGAGCAGATGCGTCTGGCAGAGAAAGGCGACGACGAAGCCATGATTATTGACCAAGACTTCTTGCGCGCACTGCAATATGGCATGCCCCCGACCAGCGGAATAGGTATCGGAATAGACCGATTGGTTATGCTGATGACAGGCAAATTTGCCATCGGCGAAGTCATGCTCTTCCCGCAAATGAAACCGGAGAAAAAGGCTCCGAAAGATTCTGACGAGAAATTTGAAGCACTGGGTATCAGCAAGGACATCATCCCGGTATTGCGTAAGTGTGGATATAACATCGTCACGACATTAGATGGTAACAACCCGCAAAAGATTCAAATGCAAATTGGTGAAGTCATCAAGAAATACAATCTTGAAATTGACAAACCGAGTGTCAATGATATCGCGGAGTGGCTGAAAAAATTAGAAGAATGAAACTTCTGACAAGTTGTATAATTGGTGCACTGTTAGTCCTCCCATCGTGTGCAAAAACGAAAACTGATAAAAATAAAGATATGAGTAACATTTGTTTAGACATTAGCAAAGCGAAGTCTTTCTTGAAGGAAGGCGTGTATGAATATTATGGACCTAAAGCCATGTCGGCTCTTAAAGCTGTTGAAGACGGTACGAGAGAAGGTAATGACTTCCTGGGTTGGGTTAATCTCCCATCGTCAATGACGCCGGAATTTCTGGTTGATATCAAAGAAGAAGCCCGACTCTTGCGTGAGAATTGCCAGGTTATTGTGGTGGCAGGTATCGGTGGTAGTTATCTCGGTTCACGCGCTGTCATCGAAGCCATGAGCAACAGTTTCCAATGGCTGACGAACAAAGGCGAGAATCCTACAATACTCTTTGCCGGCAACAATATCGGCGAGGACTATCTGGCAGAATTGTGCGATTATTTAAAAGACAAGACCTTCGGTGTTATCAATATATCCAAATCAGGAACAACAACGGAAACAGCCTTGGCATTCCGATTGCTGCGCAAACAATGTGAAGACCAGCGTGGCAAGGAAATGGCCCGCAAAGTCATCGTTGCTATTACTGATGCCAAGAAGGGCGCAGCGCGCGTAACAGCCGACCAGGAAGGTTACAAGAGTTATGTTATCCCCAACAACGTAGGCGGGCGCTTCTCTGTGTTGACGCCAGTAGGACTGCTTCCTATTGCCTGTGCAGGCTTAGATATTGAGCAACTCATCGCCGGTGCCAAAACTATGGAAGAAGCAACTTCTACCAGTGTGCCGTTTGACAAAAACATCAGTGCACAATATGCAGCTATCCGTAATGCCATATATATGGATTTGGGTAAGAAAATAGAAATTCTCGCCAATTTCCAGCCGAAACTCCACTTCATCGCCGAATGGTGGAAACAGCTTTACGGAGAGAGTGAAGGCAAAGACCAGAAAGGTATTTTCCCTGCATCGGTTGACTTTACAACCGACCTTCACTCAATGGGACAATGGATACAAGATGGTGAACGCAGTATATTTGAGACAGTTCTCAGCGTTGAGAAAACCCAACACACAATCTATTTCCCGCACGATGACCAAAATCTTGACGGACTGAATTTCTTAGAGGGCAAACGTGTTGACGAGGTGAATAAGATGGCTGAGTTGGGAACACAGTTGGCCCATGTTGACGGAGGCGTACCCAATATCCGTATCACAATACCTGAAATCAATGAGTATTATCTGGGTCAACTTATCTATTTCTTTGAGAAAGCATGCGGCATAAGCGGTTACATCCTAAATGTCAATCCTTTCAACCAACCCGGCGTAGAGGCTTACAAGAAGAATATGTTTGCGTTGCTTAATAAACCTGGTTACGAGACTGAAAGCAAAGCTATACAAGAAAGATTGTCTTCATCCAAATGATAGAGAATAAGACAAAGCAATATTTGCAAGAACACGGCTTTGAGAACTTAAATCTCAAAGCCGTTCTCTTCGATATGGACGGTGTGCTTTTTGACTCTATGCCCACGCATGCCCATGCGTGGAAAGAGACTTCAGATCACTATAACTTGGGCCTTTCTGAGAGTGAAGCGTATGAAAATGAAGGCAGAACAGCAAAATCAACATTAAACATACTGTTCCAAAGAAACGAAGGCCGTGATGTGACTGAAGAGGAAGTGAAAGAAATCTATGCCTATAAGATAAAAGTCTATAATAAATATAATGTCGAAACCGTGCCGATGAAAGGTGCGGCTGAACTGCTGAGCAAAATCAGGAAAGACGGTTTTCAGATTATCCTTGTCACAGGCAGCGGGCAAGATACTCTGATGGACCGCTTAGAGAAATTTTATCCTGGCATATTTACAAAAGACGTGATGATTACTGCCAAAAATGTAAAAAGAGGCAAGCCTGACCCCGAACCATATCTACAGGGTCTTAAGTGCGCGAATGTTCATCCGTGGGAGGCTATTGTTATTGAAAATGCGCCTTTGGGCGTTCGCTCAGGTGTCAGGGCAGGTATCTTTACAGTAGCAGTAAATACAGGGCCAATAGACGATGAGAAATTGCTTGGTGAAGGTGCTAATCTCCTTTATCATTCCATGCAAGAACTGTCTGATAACTGGGAAGAGTTAAGAAAAAATATTCAATAAAATTTTTTTTTAGCCGTATAGTGATAAACATTCACTATTTTTGTTGTTGGAAATTATTTGACAAGTCTAATTCAAATATATGATTAGAAAGATATTAATAGCTAACCGCGGAGAAATTGCCATCCGTGTGATGCGTGCCTGTTATGAGATGGGCATCCGTTCTGTAGCTGTTTTCAGCGAGGCTGATAGGACGAGCAGGCATGTGCTCTATGCCAACGAGGCTGAATGTATCGGTGCAGCTCCGTCAAACGAGAGTTATCTCTGCATAGAGAAGATTATTGAAGTGGCCAAAAAACATAAGGTCGATGCCATTCATCCCGGCTATGGTTTCCTGAGCGAAAATGCTGAGTTCGCTCGTCGCTGTGAGGAGGAAGGCATTATTTTCATCGGTCCCCGACCGCAGACTATGATAGACATGGGTGATAAAATCCAAGCCCGTCGCCACATGATAGCAGCAGGGGTGCCTGTTGTTCCTGGTACCCAAGAACAATTAAATACGCCTGAAGAAGCGATTGGCGTTTGTAAAGCCATTGGTTTCCCTGTGATGATTAAGGCGTCGATGGGTGGCGGAGGCAAAGGCATGCGTCTGGTCCACAGGGTTGAGGATGTTGTTGAAATGTATAATGCTGCCAAGAGTGAGGCGATGGCTGGTTTTGGAGACGATACCGTTTATATAGAGAAATTTGTAGAGGGGCCTCATCATATTGAGTTTCAGATTTTGGCAGACAAACACGGTAATGTCATTCATTTGTATGACCGCGAATGTTCAGTACAGAGACGTAATCAGAAGATTGTGGAAGAGAGTCCGTCACCGTTTGTTGATGACGAATTACGTGAGAAGATGGGCAAGGCCGCTGTTGCTGCGGCTAAGGCTGTCAGCTACGAGGGCGCAGGTACAATTGAATTTCTTGTAGACAGACACAAGAATTTTTACTTCCTTGAGATGAATACTCGCTTGCAGGTAGAGCATCCTATTACGGAGGAAGTTATCGGACTTGATCTTGTCAAACAACAGATTTTTATAGCAGAGGGTAGGGAGTTGTCCTTGAAGCAGGAAGATATCCGCCAGCGGGGTCATGCGATAGAATGTCGTATCTGTGCTGAGGATACCGACAACAATTTCCGTCCGGCACCTGGTGTTATCCAGCAGTTGACCGAGCCTCATGGGCCAGGCATTCGCATCGACTCTGCCGTCTATGCCGGATATGAGATTCCGATGTTCTATGACCCGATGATAGGCAAGCTGATTGTTTGGGCTACTACACGTCAGTACGCCATAGAGCGTATGCGCCGTGCCTTGTATGAATATAAGGTGACGGGATTGGTTACCAATATCCGCTACTTGCGTCGCATCATTGATGTGCCTCAATTCAAGGAAGGCAACTATGATACATCTTTCATTGAAGTCAATCAGCAAAGACTGCGTCCGCGTCCCGGTTTCAAAAACGATTCCGAGGATATGGCCATTATTGCCAGCTACATTGATTATTTGATGAATTACGAAGAAAATACAGACAATACACAGGACACGTCATCCGCATTGAACAGATGGAGGGCTTTCGGACTGCAAAAAGGCGTGTTGAGAGTTTAACAAAGACAAAGCATTATGGAAATACAGATAGGCGGAAGAATGGCGGAAGTCACCTTGTTGAACAAAGATGGCAACAAGGTTGAGATTGAGATAGACGGCAAGGTCTATAAGGTAGATGTCTGCATGTTCCCCAATGGACAGGTTTCGATATTGAACAACGGCAACTCATATAATGCCACATTGGTGAAAAGTGAAAACGGCAAGCATTATCGTGTCGGGCTTAATTACTCCAACTATGAAATCGACATGCTCGACAGTCAGGCCAAATATATGCGCATGCGTAAAAAGAACAATCTTGAGAAGCAGGATGACAAAATCAAGGCACCCATGCCGTGCAAGATTGTCAACATATATGCTCAACCCGGCCAGGAATTGCAACCCAATGATATTGTGCTGACCATAGAAGCAATGAAAATGCAGTCTAATATCAGTGTCACAGAGGCCTGTACGGTAAAAGAAATCAAATGTGCGGTCAATGACTCAGTCATGGCCGACCAGATTTTAGTAACACTAAACTTGAATAAAGACTAAAAAGTATGGCTGCAAAAAAATTAAATGTACGCGAACGTATAGATATATTACTTGACAAAGGTACTTTTGTTGAGATAGATAAATATGTAAAGCATCATTGCACCAATTTCGGCATGGAGAACAAACGTGTCGCAGGTGATGGAGTGGTGTGTGGCTACGGTAAGATAGACGGCAGGCTGGTTTTTGTGTATGGCTTTGACTTTAGTGTACTGGGCGGTTCGCTCAGTGCTGCCAATGCCACCAAGATAGCCAAGATGCAGGATGCAGCGTTAAGAAACGGTGCACCTATCATCAGTCTTAATGACTCAGGCGGTGCTCGTATTCAGGAAGGCATAGAGTCATTGACGGGTTTTGCCCATATCTTCTATCGCAATGTTCAGGCGAGTGGTGTCATCCCGCAGATTTCCGCAATCATGGGTCCTTGTGCGGGCGGCAGTTGCTATAGTCCCGCCCTTACTGACTTTATCCTCATGGTAAAAGACGAGAGCCAGATGTTTGTGACAGGCCCGAATGTGGTCAAACAAGTTACCAATGAAGACTGCGATAAGGAGACTCTGGGTGGTGCTGATATCCATTCTACCACAAGTGGCGTCGCCAATTTTATCTGCGAGAGTGACGAAGAGTGTCTCATGACTATTCGTGAACTGATAGGTTTTCTCCCGAGCAACAATATGGAAGATGCTCCTGTCCATCCCGCAACCGATGAGATTACGCGTGAATGTCACGAATTGGATGGTATCGTTCCTGTTGATTCCAATATTCCGTATGATATCAAGGACATCATTAATCCTATCTGCGACCATCAGTATTTCTTTGAAATACAATCCAATTTCGCTAAGAATATCGTCATCGGTTTCGGTCGTATGGCAGGGCGCACGGTAGGCTTTGTCGCTAACCAACCCAACTTCCTCGCAGGTGCGATAGACATAGACGCCAGCGACAAGGCAGCACGTTTCATACGCTTCTGCGATTGCTTTAACATCCCATTGGTGGCTATAGAGGACGTTCCCGGCTTCCTTCCTGGTATCAAGCAGGAGCACAACGGCATTATCCGCCATGGTGCAAAGATTGTCTATGCCTTTGCTGAGGCTACAGTGCCCAAGGTTACATTGATTACCCGTAAGGCGTATGGCGGTGCTTATATCGTGATGAACTCAAAGCAAATAGGTGCAGACATCAACTTGGCATATCCGACAGCTGAGATTGCCGTCATGGGAGCCAAAGGGGCTGTGTCGATTCTGTACCGCAAGGAGACTCCCGAACAGCAGGCGGAGCGTATTAAGGAATATGAGGAGAAGTTTGCAAACCCATACTGTGCGGCAGAACTGGGATTTATAGACGACATTATTCAGCCGTCGGATACCCGTAAAGCCATCATACAGGCATTGGAAAGTTGTAGAAACAAGAACCAGTCTAATCCGCCTAAGAAGCACGGCAATATGCCCGTGTGATAATTCTTGTTTATGTTCCTGTAAAATCAGGAAAATGGATAAATTGTACGTCAGTAAGGCGCGGAAATTTCCGCGCCTTACTGACGTTATTGACGCCATTTCCCGCATAGCAGCCACCATCGTTAGGAGAAAAGCACTAAGTTGTCCCGTAATATTTTATGTTCCATCCCATGGAACGTACGTTCTATCCTATGGAATTTATGTTCCAAGGGATGGAATGGAGAAGATAACGGGTTTGTCTGCTACGGGGAACGCGATGAGAACAGCGAGGGAGTGATGATAAAATAATATATACATGATTCGTATGAAAATTATATGGAAAGATTGCATAATTCATTCAAAATTTTTACTTTTGAATATATTTAGCTGAAGTTGGTTAAATAACTTACTAACGTTTCAAAAATATGTCCTATGGAAAAAATGTCAAGAAGGAATTTTATTAAGGGTTCTGTCGGTGCGGCTGCGGCGATAATGGTTCCGGGTCGTGTTATGGGAAAGAGATACGGCTATGTTGCGCCAAGTGATAAGATGAACATTGCCGGTGTCGGCATAGGTGGCGTCGGTCGGCGCAATCTTAAAAACATGAGGACAGAGAATATTGTCGCGCTCTGTGATGTAGATTGGAGTTATGCGGCAAAGACCTTTAATGATTATCCTGAGGCAGAACGTTTCAAGGACTGGCGTGAGATGTTTGACAAAATGGGCAAACAAATAGATGGTGTGTTGGTGGCTACCCCCGATCATACACATGCGGTCATAACTGCTCATGCCATTACGTTAGGCAAGCATGTCTTTACGCAGAAGCCTTTAACCCATTCTGTGTATGAGGCGCGTCTGTTGGCTAAATTGGCAAAAAAATATAGGGTAGCTACCCAGATGGGTAATCAGGGTAATTCTTTCTCATGGTGCCGTCAGGTTGCTGAATGGATATGGAGTGGCGCCATCGGTGAGGTGACTGAGGTACACTGCTGGACTGACCGTCCGATTTGGCCTCAGGGACTCTCTAAACCGACAGAGAACGTACCTGTGCCTGAGACATTATCCTGGGATTTGTTTGTCGGGCCGGCGGAGATGCGTCCCTATCATCCTTCTTACACACCATGGAACTGGCGCGGTTGGTACGATTTCGGTACAGGTGCATTGGGTGATATGGCTTTGCATATTATGGACCCGGTATGCTGGGCGCTTGGTTTAGGACACCCCAAGAGCATAATTGCAAGTTCGACATTAAGTAATTTATATTCCCCGCCTCATGCTGAGATGATAACTTACACCTTTCCTGAGCGGCCGAAAAAGGGTAAAGTAAAAATGCCTGAGGTAAAAATCTATTGGTATGACGGCGGCCTTATGCCTCCACGTCCGGAAGAGCTTGCCGACGGGGAAATGATGGGTGATGCTGACGGTGGCATCATCTTTGTCGGCACCAAGGGAAAAATTATGACAGGCTGCTACGGAATGAATCCGACCCTGTTGCCCAAATCCAGAATGAAGGACTTCAAGGAACCGTCACCGATATTACGCCGTGTGCCTGGAGGTGAAGGCAATATATGGAAATCCAATGCCCATGAGCAAGACTGGATACGTGCATGTAAGGAGTCACCGCAAAACCGCACGGAGGCTTCCTCCAATTTCCAGTTCTCAGCACCGTTTACGGAATGGGTGGATATGGGTGTCATCGCTGTCCGTCTGGCAGGCATCTATGGACTGCATCGCGAACTGCAATGGGACGGTGAGGGCATGAGATTTACGAATATCTCAGCCAATGACAAAGTCAAGATTGTTAATTTTGACGACTTTAAGGTTGTTGATGGACATCCGCATTTTGACAGACGTTTTGCAGAGTTTAATGCTCAGGAAATGGCCGATGAATGGATCAGACATACCTATCACAACGGGTTTACACTGCCGGAAATGCCTAAGGATTGACAGTAAAATTATTAAATATGCATAGTTCTTTTTTCAAGAGACTGTTTTCCTTGACAGGAATAGTTATAGCAGGTATGAGCCTGATTGCTTTGTCCGTTTTGCCTGCCGGGGCAAAGACCAAGGCGGAAAAATATGGATGGCATTTGGCGGTGCAGTCATACACTTTTCATAAATTTTCCCTGATGGATGCACTGGATAAGACACGGGAGCTTGGAGTCAGGTATATAGAAGTATATCCGGGACATAAACTCGGTGGAAAATGGGGCAATAAGATATTTGACCAGAATTTGGACTCTTCAACAGGGAAGGAAATTATGAAGGAAGCCAAGAAACGTGGCATTAAGATAGTTGGTGCAGGCGTTTTTACCAGCAAGGATAAAAATGAGTGGGAGAAAATGTTTCGTTTGGCGAAATCAATGAAGATGAAATTTATTACCTGCGAACCGCCTCTGGACATGTGGGATGCCATAGAGCAGATGTCAGGGCGATATGGTATAAAAGTGTCGGTGCATAATCACCCTCAACCTTCAGACTATTGGAATCCGCAGAACCTGTTGGATGTCATTGCCGGGCGTAGCCCATTGCTGGGTTCTTGTTCTGATGTGGGACACTGGAAACGTGAGGGGCTTGATAATCTGGCATGTCTGAGAATGTTGAAGGGACGTATTGTGTCACTGCACTTCAAGGATATTGAGCCAAGACAAAAAGATGTCAAAGGACAGAAGGATTGTATCTGGGGACAGGGTGTCCTTAACGTCAGACAAATGCTGGAGATACTGAAGTCTCAACATTTCAAGGGCTTCTTTTCTATAGAATATGAGAATAACTGGAACAATTCCGTGCCAGACATCAAACAGTGTATCAAATATTATAATAGGATGTGTGAGGAAATATTCTGAGAAAATTTTGTGCACTTTAGCCTGACAAATAAATAATACTATAAATGAAAAACATGTTTTACTTTTCCCGAAGGGAGAGGTTGAGTCTGTGCATGCTGGCGCTTGTGATTGTTGTAGCACTGACAGGGCTACGGATATATGAGTCGTGTCTGGCAGATGCAGACAGAGAAGAAGAAAATATTGAAGCCGATACTTCTGAGGAAGTGAGGCTCTTTATGGCGGAAGTTAGCGAACAGAAGCCGAGATATAAACAAAATGATGACAGCTTGATTTATGCGCCTGTGCCATTTGACCCTAATACGTGCGACTCCTCTGTCCTGCTCAGAATGGGTTTGAGAAAATGGCAGGTCAGGACATTCCTGAAATACAGGAGTGCGGGGGCGCGATTTTATGGTAGAGATGACCTGTTGCGTGTGTATTCGTTATCCAAAGAAGATGTGGAGCGTATGATGCCGTATGCCCATTTTCCCGTAGATGAACGTGTTTTGCGCAAGGCGGAGCAAGAGGAAAACAAACGCATTCGTGACTCGTTGTTCAATGCCATGGTGGCGACATTCCCTCAGAAACTCAAGGAAGGTGAGATGATAGACCTGAGTGAGGCAGACACGAGTCAGCTGAAAAAAATACCGGGTGTCGGAAGTTACTATGCAGGAAAAATTTTGCGCTATGGGGAAAGACTCGGAGGATTTGTGTCGGTAAGTCAGTTGAAGGAAATAGAGGGTTTACCTGAGGACATTGAAAAATGGGTACGACTGAGCACATCCCGGATACGCAAACTAAATATAAACAAGGCTGATTTTAAGACATTGATACGCCACCCGTACCTCAACTATGAACAGGTAAAAGCCATATTCAATCACAGAAACCAATATGGTGATTTGAAATCACTGCGACAGTTGTCAACGGAGGACGCATTTTCGGTAAAAGATTTTGAAAGATTGGAACCATATATAGCATTTGAATAAATGATAAGAGAAGAATGAAGACGATTATATTTGACTTTGACGGAACGCTTGTAGATACACAAGCGGTAGTGATAATGTCGTTTAAGGAAACCGTCACCAAAGCCGGTTATCCCGAACCGACAGATGCGGAATGTACCAGAATTATAGGTTTGGCGATAGATGATTGTTTTAAGACAATGCTTGGTTGCGGTGATGTAGAGGCGCGACGTTTGTCGGAAATTTATAAAAAAGATGTTTTCCCGAAAAATATCCAGCGCTTTAAGGTTAAGCCTTTCCCTGGCGTGATAGAGACTTTGGAGCAATTGAAGGCGAAAGGTTTTACTATTGCTGTAGCAACAAGTCGTGGCAAGGAGTCCGCTGAAGAATTGATACCTCTTTCAGGAGTGGGGCAATATGTCTCGCTTATTGTTACACCACAGGATGTAGAAAAAGGAAAACCAGCTCCCGACACAGCTATAAAGATTCTGGAAGAGTTTCATGCAAATCCTGAAGAAACTATTGTGGTCGGCGATGCGCCATTTGACGTCCTCATGGGGAAGAATGCCTGTTGCAAGACATGCGCAGTGACCTATGGCAATGGCTCTGTAGAAGATTTGGAACAGTCGGGACCGGATTACATTATCGACGACATACGGAAAATAATGGACATTATTTAAAAAAACGATTCGGTGCAAAACGGTTATGTGATAAATATTTATCTTTGCAGTATAGAATAATTAGACTTTACAAAAATGTTTATTATAGGTATTGCAGGCGGCACAGGCTCAGGCAAGACAACAGTTGTAAAAAAGATAGTCGAAGCCCTTCCTGAGGGTTCTGTGGCAGTCATTCCGCAGGACTCATATTATAAAGACCAAAGCGATATGCCACTTGAGGAGCGTTTGAAGACGAACTTTGATCATCCCGACGCGTTTGAGTGGCCATTGTTTGCTCAGCAAATAGCTGATTTGAAAGCCGGCAGAGCAATAGAGCAACCGACATATAGCTATGTCATCAGCACACGTATGAAAGAAACAGTTCATGTAGAGCCAAGGGATGTGATTATTGTTGAGGGCATTATGGCACTTTATGATAAGACTTTGCGCGATCAGATGGATCTAAAAATCTTTGTTGATACGGGAGCGGATGAGCGGTTGCTGAGAGTTGTCACTCGTGACATGGCAGAGCGAGGTAAGGATTTGGATACACTGATAAAGAAATATAGGGATGTGCTGAAGCCTATGCATGAGGAGTTCATTGAACCGACCAAGGCGTATGCGGATATTATTATACCGCTTGGCGGTGAGAACCGAAAAGCCATTGCCATGCTTCAACGCTATGTTAAAGCAATATTGAACGAAAAAAAGAAACTGTAGAATATATAGTTATATGACAACAGGCTCCGGAGATAATCCGGAGCCTGTTGTCATAATGGATAAATAAAATATGATGTTATTTCTCCTGCATCAATTCAGACATTTCAAGCATGCGCTTGGTGGCAGACAAAGCACAGTTTAACCAGATGCTGAGTTCATTTGTTTTCTTGATTGACACATCCCATGTGGTAGGCTGATAGCCATTCTTGTGAATCTGTTGGATAGTCATGTTGTCAATCAACGCTTTGGCTTTCGCAAATGCCAGTTTGTCGCCTGTTGCTTTGTAATATGCTAGAAAACCGCCAGAGACATTGGAAGCACTGGCATCAACGGGTGTCTTATATTTATATTGCTCAATAACGCATGGCGTATTGAAACGGCGGAAACCCCATTCATTGTAAAGGAAATTCCAGTAAGTGAACTGGTCTTCGCTGAGACGGAGCAAATCGCGTGCATCCTGCAATTCTTCTTCAGTTATAGTCTTCTTTGAACACAGGTAGTTGGCGTATGGGGCGGCTGTACTGTTGGTCAGGTTTTCGTAGGGCTTGATGCCGTTGACGGTGACATCTTCAAACTGACCTGTCATGTCAAAACTCTTGACAGCACCATTGTGCATCCAGATCTCAGCCTTCTTGCGCATATCTTCAAATTCTGTGACGTTATAATCTTGCAGTAAGCGCAGTGAAGCTTGGCATATGCCGTGAAGCATGGCTTTGCGCTCATTTGTGGGTTTTCCGGTGGCGATGTAGGTCTTGATAGGAAATGAACCGTCAGCGTTTTGTAGTTTCTTGTATGTCCGTGCAATGTTCACAGCAAAATCAAAGTATTTCTGTTGATGTGTCGCATCATATAAATCCAGAAAAGCGTTGATGACGAAGACGGCATCCATTGTCATGACTGCGCCTTGATTCTCCGCACGCTTGGATGCAATTAAATTCTTATAATATGTAGGCGGGAAATATGCCATGGGTGAATTTGCAGGCTGGCTGAGTTTGACGAGAAACGCCGCAGCTGCTTCAGCGGTCTTGATAGCCTTCTCGCGCTCGGAAGGAACATATTTGGCAACCAAGACTTCATTGCTGATGACTGCACTGATTATTTTGTTGGCATATGTGTAGTGCGCATAATTCATGTTGGGGACACCGCTGTCTATCCAACATTTCATCTCTTCCATGTTATGTATGTAGAGCATTCCTTTAATAGCAGCTTCCTTATATGGACGTACTGCATTGTTGTATGGACCGCAAAAACCATAGTCGCGCAGGAATTTGCGTTCGCCAACAGTCTTGATGACGTTGCCTTTGCTGTCAAGGGCGTCAACTTTTAGAATGACATTTGCTGCAGGAATCTTGTTCCAGACAGGTGCCAGAGAACTGTTGGGCGTAGAAGCTGTAAACGAAATGGGAGAGAATTTGTTGTTGATGATTTTGACAACTTTTTTGTTGATTTTTTCAGTGGCTTCAGGGTTTTCTGTAATTGTGTAGCGATAGCTTTTGGCACCTTTGACAGTCTCAAAATCAAATGCGGGTGCATAAGTGAATTTGAAAGAAAAGTTGTTCCAGTAAGGGTTCTTCTTGTCGTATCCGGGACGGATAGGCTTCAGATACTCATTTTGTGCCTGAGCATTGAGTTCGTTATAATCTAAGTTTTTGGGTGCCGTTGTATAGCGCGCAGACAAGTTTGTAGTTGAAAGAACAACACATAGTGTTGCAAATAAAATGGATGTTTTCATAATTGTTGAGTGATGTTTATACAAAGTTAAGCATTAATTTTGTAAGTGACAAGTTTATATTAAAAAAGTCTGTCGTGATTGGCGACAGACTTTTTGGGGAATGTTTAATTTGTTGATTAATTATTCTCAGGACGGAGTTTGCGGACAACTTCAGCGGTACGCCACATTTCAGAATCGTGTAAAGCTTTCAGTTCTTTCTCCAGTCCTACACGGTAATCAGGTTTGGAGTTAGCATCAATAGATATCTGAGCCTCATGACCGCATTTTACTGAGTCGTAAAGTTTCTGTACAACAGGTTTGATGGCATCATGGAATGGTCCCATCCAATCAAGAGCGCCACGTTGAGCTGTGGTTGAACAGTTGGCGTACATCCAGTCCATTCCTCTTTCTGCAAACAGAGGCATGAGTGACTGTGTCAACTCTTCAACAGTTTCATTGAATGCTTCGGAGGGGGTGTGACCGTTTTCACGTAGCACTTCGTATTGTGCGGAGAGTAATCCCTGGATTGCACCCATCAGTGAACCGCGTTCACCTGTAAGATCGGATGTAGCCTCGCGCTGGAATGTGGTTTCAAACAAATAGCCTGAACCGATGCCGATACCGAGAGCCAATGTGCGCTCAAGAGCTTTTCCTGTATAGTCTTGGTATACTGCGTAAGAGGAGTTCAGTCCGCGGCCTTCAAGGAACATGGTGCGGAGAGATGTACCAGAACCTTTAGGTGCAACCATGATGACATCGATGTCCTTTGGTGGTATACAGCCTGTACGGTCATTCCAAGTGATAGCAAAGCCATGGCTAAAGTACAGTGCATCGCCTGGTTTGAGGTGATTTTTCAAGGTAGGCCATACGCTCATGACTGCTGCGTCAGAGAGCAGACACATTACAATAGTAGCCTTCTCTGCAGCTTCTTCAATAGAGAATAATGTCTCGCCAGGTACCCAACCGTCAGCGACGGCCTTCTCGTAGGTCTTGCCTTGACGTTGACCGACAATGACGTTAAAGCCATTGTCACGGAGGTTACAAGACTGACCAGGTCCTTGGACACCATAACCCAGCACTGCGATAGTTTCGTCTTTCAATATGTCGCGTGCTTTCTCAAGTGGAAACTCTTCCCGTGTCATTACTTCTTCGATGACACCACCAAAATTCATTTTTGCCATATTTCAATTTGTTTTATGAGCGCAAGAATAATCTTGCAGATTATTATATTAATTTAACTTAAATGTCTTTACGTTGCTTTTCGCGTTCTGCCAGATACTCATCAAGATGCTCAGTGAAGTCTTTTGTGATAGCAATGCGGCCGGAGCGTACAAACTGTAGGACGCATCCTGTAGAGTTTAGTTCATTGTATAATTCAAGAATGTCGTTGGTTATACCAGTCTTTTCAATAGTCGCATAGATGGGGTTTACCTCAACGATATGCGCATTGTGGATACGGACGATTTTGCATACATTTTTGTTTTGTAGCATAATGGGGGTGCTGATTTTCAGTAAGCTTGTCTCGTTGATGAAAATTTCGTCATCAGTGAAATAGTTTGCCTGAAGTACATCAATGCGCTTTTCAATCTGTGCAGTCAGCATCTTTGCCATTGGTTCATCACAATATGCAGTAATCGTGTATTTGTGGGCTCCTGGAGTGGAGGAGGCGCATACGTTCAGGGATTCGATGTTGACCTGACGTCGCGTGTATACTGCGGTAATCTGAGAAAGGATACCAGGCACATTCTCTGAATAAATAATAAATGTATAAAGCTTATTTTCCATTGGTTTTGTTTTTTGCTGTGGTGCAGAATCTGCTTTTGTCTGAGGCGTTGTTTGTTCAAGAAATTTTTCACATTTTCCGCAGGTATTGCAGTCACCACATTGTCCTCCAGTTTGTCGCATTATATTTCAAGAAGCATTTCATCCACATTAGCTCCTGGTGGTGTCATTGGGAGAACATTGTCTTCTTCCATGATGGCACATTGAAGCAGAAATGGGCCGTCAGTGTTAAGCATCTCAGTAATAGCGTCATTTAACTCTTCACGCTCAATGACTGTTCTTGTAGCGATGTTATATGCTTTTGCTATCATTGCATAGTCGGGGTTAAGCATTGGGGTGAACGAGTATCTGCGCCTAAAGAACATGGATTGCCATTGGCGGACATTTCCGAGGAAGTTGTTGTTAAGCAGTATGATCTTTACGGGAGCATGTTGCTCCATGATTGTACCAAATTCCTGAAGTGTCATTTGTAAGCCACCGTCTCCACAGAATACGCATACAGTGCGATCAGGTGCGCCAAATGTTGCGCCTATAGCGGCAGGGAGTCCGAATCCCATTGTTCCAATGCCACCGCTGGTGACAACGGAACGAGGTTTTGAGTATTTAAAGTATCTGCAAGCAAACATCTGGTTTTGTCCAACGTCCGTAACTAAAATGGCTTCGTTGTTTGTTGCTTCAGAAATCTTTTGTACGACTTCTCCCATAAGAAGGGGCCCGTTCTCAGGATGTGTGGCTTTGTCGATGACTTTGTTGTATTCTTTTTCTGCATATGGTTTAAATCCTGCAATCCAACTGTCATGTTTCGTTGCATCTACGAGTTCGGTTACCGCGGGGATAGACTCTTTGCAGTCACCTAAAATGGCGACATCGATTTTGACATTTTTGTTGAACTCTGAAGGGTCTATATCAAAATGGATGATTTTGGCTTGTTTGGCATAGGTATCCAGATTGCCTGTTACCCTATCGTCAAAGCGCATACCTATGGCGATTAGCAAATCACACTGGTTGGTCATGACGTTGGGGCCTAAATTGCCGTGCATGCCCAGCATACCCATGTTAAGAGGATGGTCTGATGGTATGTCTGATAATCCGAGCAGTGTGCTGGCAAATGGTATCTGTGCTTTTTCAAGGAGTGCTTTAACTTCTTGGTTGGCATTACCTAACTCAACACCTTGTCCTAACAGAGCAAAAGGTTTTACACTGTTGTTTATAAGTTTCGCGGCTGTTTTTATGCTGTCTTTATTCAATGCCGGAGTAGGGTCATATGAGCGTATAAAATTGATTTTTGCTGGTTTGTAGTCTATCAATTCTGTTTGTGCGTTTTTAGTAAAGTCCAGTACCACTGGTCCCGGACGTCCGCTTCGTGCTATATAAAAAGCTCTGGATACAGCCCATGCTACATCGCTTGCGCGACGTATTTGATAACTCCATTTGGAGGCTGGACTGGTGATGCCCACGACGTCCACTTCCTGAAAAGCATCTGTTCCCAACATGGAGACACCGACTTGTCCGCAGATGACGACGACAGGAGTACTGTCCGCCATTGCATCAGCTATTCCTGTTACAGTATTGGTCGCTCCAGGACCTGATGTTACAATGGCACATCCAACTTTTCCGCTGACACGGGCATATCCTTGTGCAGCGTGAACAGCGCCTTGTTCATGGCGCACTAAAATATGGTTTAATGTTTTTTTATGGTCATAAAGCGCATCATATGTTGGCATTATGGCTCCACCTGGATAACCAAAGAGAGTGTTTACTCCTTCTTTTTCCAGAGCTCTCATCATGGCTTCGGCACCTGTTATTTTTTCTGCCATATATTTGCTTGATTAATGGATGGTTTTTATTCAATGATTCTTATACCGCCTTTGTCTGCACTGGAAACACTTTGTGCGTATGCCCGCAAGGCCTTTGAAACTATACGTTTTCTTTTTAGGGGTTGTTGTGGGCGGGAGGCTAATTCTTGATCTGTCAGGCGTACATTGATAGATCGGTTAGGAATATCAATGTCAATGATATCGCCGTCCATGATTTTTCCAATGTTGCCGCCGTTGGCTGCTTCTGGTGAGATATGCCCGATAGATAATCCTGATGTGCCGCCAGAGAAACGTCCGTCTGTTATCAGCGCACATTCCTTGCCCATGTGCATGCTTTTGATATATGAGGTAGGGTAGAGCATCTCCTGCATTCCAGGACCACCTTTAGGGCCTTCGTGAGTGATGACGACAACATCGCCTTTTTTGACTTTTCCGCCCAAAATACCTTCGCATGCGTCTTCTTGTGAATCAAAGACAACAGCTGGGCCGGAAAATTTCCAGATGCTTTCATCTACACCGGCGGTTTTGACAACACAACCGTCCTGTGCAATGTTTCCAAAGAGGACAGCGATACCACCGTCTTTAGTGTATGCATGTTCTATGTCTCGGATACATCCGTTTGTGCGGTCGGTGTCAAGTGTTTCGTAGGTTGTATTTTGGGCTCCTAGTTTATTGCAGAATTTTCCGGCAGGAGCACTTGAATATATACGCTTGGCTTCAGGGTTAATGTCTTCTTTCAGTATAGAATATTTTTCTATGTCTTCAGCCAGTGTTGCACCATTGACGCGTTTTACGCTGGTATCAATGAGTCCGCCTTTTGCCAGTTCACCTAACAGTCCCATCATGCCTCCTGCACGGCCGCATTCTTGAACTGAATATTTTTGTGAATTTGGCGCAAGTTTGCAGAGGAAAGGGGTTTTGCGCGAAAGGCAATCAATGTCTTTCATCGTAAAGTCAACCTCTGCCTCTTGTGCTATAGCTAAGAGATGTAATACAGTGTTTGTGGATGCTCCCATAGCGATGTCTAAAGTCATGGCATTCAAGAATGCAGTACGCGTTGCAATGCTGCGTGGAAGGATTGTGTCATCGCCGTCTTCGTAATATGCCATTGCATTTTTGACAATTTGCCTTGCTGCAGCTTTCATGAGTTCTATGCGGTTGGCATGTGTAGCCAAAATGGTTCCATTACCAGGTAGTGACAGACCGATGGCTTCTGTCAGATTATTCATGGAATTTGCTGTAAACATTCCTGAACAGCATCCGCAACCTGGACATGCACGGTTTTCTACTTCTTCCAGTTCGTTATCACTAACTGTAGGGTCTGCTCCTTTAACCATGGCGGCTATAAGGTCAAGGTTCTCGCCTTTGTATTTTCCTGCTTCCATCGGACCTCCACTGACGAATATGGCTGGGATGTTCAGACGCATGGCAGCCATCAGCATTCCTGGGGTAATTTTGTCGCAGTTGGATATACATATCATGGCATCGGCTTTGTGGGCGTTGCACATGTATTCTACGGAGTCTGCAATAATATCTCTTGATGGCAGGCTGTAAAGCATGCCGTCATGTCCCATAGCAATGCCATCATCAATGGCGATGGTGTTGAATTCTGCGGCATAGCATCCTAACTTTTCAATTTCTGCTTTTACAATCTGCCCCGCTTCATGCAGATGTGTATGTCCGGGAACAAATTGTGTAAAAGAATTGACAATAGCGATAATTGGTTTGCCAAATTGTTCGCGTTTCATGCCGTTAGCAACCCACAATGCACGTGCGCCTGCCATGCGGCGACCGTCTGTACAAACTGAACTTCTTAGCGGATGTTTCATTATGATTTGTTTCTAAGTTTTACAAAGTTACTCATATTTAAAATATGTATGTATAAAAAAATGCTTATAATTTTCGCAAAATGCAGATATTGTCTTTGCAGTTTTTCTGTTTGTTGTAGAAAACGTTCTTTTTTGTTGCGAAATGTAATTTTCAAATGTCAAAAATGGGTATAAAGAAGAACGGACCGATAATGGTCGGTCCGTTCTTCTTTATATAGTTTTTGCGTCTATCCTGTTAGAAGAACAGGTAACGTTTGTCTTTGACATTCC
>CACXEH010000028.1 GCA_902766625.1 uncultured Bacteroidales bacterium
CAACAGTCGTTCACGGCAGAGGATACACGTTTTGAGCTTGACAGGAATACCAACAAGGACACCTTGTTTATAGTGGATGAGGCTTCCATGATATCGGCACAGTCAGATGAACATTCATTGTTTGGTTCAGGTAATGTGTTGCACGACTTGCTGAACTATGTTTACCGCAGCAAAGGGTGCCGCATACTGTTTGTCGGCGATAATGCGCAACTTCCGCCAGTGGGCGAGGACTACAGTCCGGCGCTTCAACCTTCGTATCTGACGGAACTCGGCTTCAAAGTCAGCGGTTTCCAGTTGGTGGAGGTGCTGCGTCAGGAAAAAGACAGTGGCATATTGCACAATGCAACGATATTGCGTCAGCGGATAAGCGAGGACGATGTGTATGAAGCTCCCGTCATCCAACTGCAACATTTTGAAGACATACGCAGGATAAACGGCGATGAGATTGTGGAGACACTGCAGGAAAGTGTAGACCGTGTGGGGCAGGCGCAGACTATCGTGCTGACACGCTCCAACAAACAAGCCAATGTGTACAATCAGGGCATACGGTCCTATCTGTTCGGTCGCGAGGAAGGCTTGCAGAGAGGAGACATGGTCATGATTGTCCGTAACAACTACTTTTGGACAGAACAACTCGCAACGGCCTTGAAAAATAAGAAGTCAAAGGAGAGTGTCCCGATGGATTTTATCGCTAACGGTGATATCGCGGAGGTGCTTGAGGTCAGTAATGAGATGGAATTATACGGGCTGCACTTTGCTGATGTCTCGCTGCGCTTTCCTGATTATAACGATTTTGAGATGCATCGTGTCAGGGTCGTTCTGGACACTTTGACAAGCGATGGTCCTGCTCTGTCGCGCGAAATGGAACACCGTCTTTTTCTGGGTGTAAGTGAGGACTATGCCGACGAGCGCAGCAAGAAAGAACGGATGAAAAAAATCCGGCTGGACCCTAACTACAATGCGTTGCAGATAAAATACGCATATGCGATAACGTGTCATAAGGCTCAGGGCGGGCAATGGAAAAATGTATTCCTGGACCAGGGCTGGCTGCCGGCAGACAGTATAGATGTAGGATATTACCGCTGGCTGTATACCGCCTTCACACGGCCTACCGAGCAACTTAATCTTCTGGCATGGCCTCAGACTCAAAGCGAATAATATAATAATGATATACAATTATGGCATTCTTTGAAAAAACTATCACAAAGGGCGATTTCCACTTCTCAATAGTGTTGAGTTACTTTGTCACATGGTTCATCGCCTTGCAACAGACGGTGTTCTCGGTATTCGTCCTGGCGCGTCTGTTATTCTATTTCCTGATATGGGTACTCGTCTTTGCGGTAATCATGGCAGTCATGGAAAGGATAACACACAGAGCCCTGTTCGGCAACAAGATACTGGGATATTATCCGTGGAAAATAGCGGCGACGATATCCATCATACTGTCCCTGCTGCTGGGTGTTTCGTATGCTTTCACGGGCGACACTACGCTAACGCCATTGCGCATCGCGACATTGCTCGTTGGTTTTGTCGGTTGCGTGGTTGTCCTGATGTGGTATCTGCACACAATGGTCAAGGAATGACACATGGCAGGGTGCAATAAAAAAAGAGGTCAAAACATTGACCTCTTTTTTTATAATATGGTGTATTGGTTATAAACCAGCCAGTTCCAAAACCTTCTCTACAGCGGCGTCAATGCCCGTGGTGTCCTTACCGCCAGCTGTGGCGAAGTGAGGCGCACCACCGCCACCGCCCTTTATGAGTTTGGCAGCTTCGCGCACAAGATTGCCGGCATGCAGTTTCCTGCTCTCCACAAGGTCTTTGCTGATCATAACAGTGATGAGCGGTTTGTCATCAAACTTGCTGCCGAACGCACACAGCGTATTCTCAGGCAGGATATTGGCGATTTGGAATGCCAAGTCCTTAACAAACTGTGCAGGGATGTCTTGCACAAAGACTTGTTTGACAATGTGGATGCCTTCGGGAGTGGTGACACTCTTTTTCACAATCTCCTCGCGCATCTTGGCAAGTCTCTCCTGAGTGGCCTCCTCAACCTGCTTCTGCAAATGAGCGTTTTCTTCAATGGTTTTCTTAATGGCTTCCTGGATATTCTTACTTTGCATCATCTCTGAAATTTGCGTAAGGACATCCTGCATGTAATACATACTTTCTTCTGCTGCACTGCCCGTAATTGCTTCGATGCGGCGTATGCCAGCTGCCACACTGCTTTCGCTGACGATGCGGAAGAGACCGATTTGTCCGGTGTACTTGGCATGGCATCCACCGCAGAGTTCAATGCTATTGCCAAATTGTACAACACGTACCTTGTCTCCGTATTTTTCTCCGAAAAGAGCCAGGGCACCCAGTTTCTTAGCTTCATCGATAGGTACATCGCGATGGTCTTGGAGAGGAATGTTCTCGCGGATGCGGCGATTAACCAATTTTTCGACCTGACGTATCTCTTCAGCAGTTACTTTCTGGAAGTGGGAGAAATCAAAGCGCAGGCTATCGGGAGTAACCAATGAGCCCTTCTGCTCAACATGTGTGCCTAACACTTCGCGCAACGCCTGGTCAAGAAGATGGGTCGCTGTGTGGTTGGCTTCACTCGCATGGCGTTTCTCCACATTGACCTTCGCGGTCCATTCCGCATTGGGATTCTCAGGTAACTTTGTCGTAAGATGTATAGGCATGTTGTTCTCGCGTTTGACATCAAATATTTCAACGGTCTCATTCTGATTTACAAGCAGGCCTTGGTCGCCGACCTGTCCGCCCATTTCAGCATAGAATGGCGTATGGTCCAAAACAATCTCGTAGAAAACTTTTTTCTTCTGTTCCACCTTGCGGTAGCGCAGGATGCGGCATGAACATTCGGTCTTATCCCATGCGCAGGATTCTGTCTCGCCATTGTTAAGATATTGCCAGTCGCCGGTCTCGATGACGGCGGCATTGCGTGCACGCTCTTTCTGTTTCTGCATTTCAGCGTTGAATTCTTCCAACTCAACGGAAAGTCCGTTTTCGTGACAAATCAATTCGGTTAAGTCCAAAGGGAAACCATAAGTGTCGAAAAGCGTGAAGGCCTGTTTGCCTGCAATTTGTGTACTGCCTTCTTTCTTGGCGGCAGCGATAATATTGTCCAACAGGTTGATGCCAGTTGAAAGCGTTCTCAAGAAAGCTTCTTCTTCCTCTTTGATAACTTTTCCGATAAGTACTTTTTGTGCTACGAGTTCAGGATAGGCTTCTCCCATTTCCTGAATGAGTGCCGGCAGGAGTTTGTATAAGAATGGTTCCTGAAAGTTTAGAAATGTATAGCCGTAGCGTACGGCCCGGCGCAGAATGCGGCGGATGACATATCCGGCTTTTGCGTTACCAGGCAACTGGCCATCGGCTATGGAGAACGCAATGGCGCGTATATGGTCCGCGATGACGCGCATGGCGATATCGGTCTTTTCTGATTGTCCGTATTTGAAACCCGACAATTCGCCGATGCTCTTGAGTAGGGGCTGGAAGATGTCGGTGTCATAGTTAGACTGCTTGCCATTGAGGATACGGACCAAACGCTCAAAGCCCATGCCCGTGTCAATGACCTTTTGCGGCAGTGGCTCGAGTGTGCCGTCAGCTTTGCGGTTGTATTGCATGAAGACAATGTTCCAAATCTCAATCACCTCGGGGTGATCTTTGTTGACAAGTGCTGCGCCTGGTGTCAGTTTGCGCTCTTCTTCGCTACGGGAATCAATATGGATTTCGGAACATGGACCGCATGGGCCAGTGTCACCCATCTCCCAGAAGTTGTCGTGCTTGTTGCCGTTGATGATATGGTCTTGCGGGAAGAATTGTGCCCAATATTGCGCTGCTTCATTATCTCGCTCCAGACCATCTTCTTTAGAACCCTCAAAGACGGTAACGTAGAGATTCTTCGGATCTATTTTTAATACCTCAACAAGATACTGATAAGCCCATGTGATAGCTTCTTTCTTGAAGTAATCACCGAAACTCCAGTTGCCAAGCATTTCAAACATGGTGTGGTGATACGTATCGTGACCGACCTCTTCAAGATCATTGTGCTTTCCGCTGACGCGGAGACATTTTTGTGTGTCGGTGACGCGACGTGATTTAGGTTCACGATTGCCTAAAATGATGTCTTTAAACTGATTCATGCCTGCATTGGTGAACATCAGCGTAGGGTCATCCTTGACAACCATAGGTGCTGACGGGACAATGAGGTGTTGTTGTGATTCAAAAAATTTCAAGAAAGATTCTCTGATTTCTTTCGCTGTCATATCTAAAGTTTTTTATTTTATCAAAAATGTTGTGCAAAGTTACTTGTTTTTCTGTATATTTGCAAAAGATATTCAATGTGTTGTGATGAAGAATTCACAATATTTTATAATAAATACACAGTTTTAAGGTTCTTGTAAAGCGATGGCATTAAATACTAATAAAGATTTAAAGAAGTATTATTCTATTAGTGAAGTTGCTGAACAATTTAATGTTGCAGAGTCTTTGTTGCGTTTTTGGGAGCAGGAATTTCCACAACTCAAACCGCACAAAGCCGGCCGTAATATTCGCCAGTACACCAAAGAGGACATAAAAATGGTACAGATTATTTATAATCTTGTGAAAGTCCGTGGGCTGAAGTTAGCGGCAGCTCGCAAGCTGTTGAATAAAAATAAAGAAGGTACGGTGAATGTGGCAGAAGCCATAGATAAACTGAAGAATATCCGAAGCGAATTGGTAACGTTGCGCGAAAACCTTGGTATTATATCGTCAGACGACGAGTAGTTACTAATCTACCCTGTAGGCTTTTACTATATTTTCAATCTGTTGTAGTGACTGACATATGGAAGTCACTTCGTGTACATTATGCACCAGTACTGAGAGGCTTGCCTCGAACACACCGTCTTTACCTTCAATATTCAATGCCGTTACGTTTATGTGCTCATGTGAATAAAGTGTATCGGCTATCTTCAGCAAGATGCCGTTGCAGTCAATACCAGTGATGGCGATTCTTGCTTTGAAAGGTGTTTTATGGACATCCCACCGCGTGGCAATGATGTTGTTTCCAAACTTGCTTTTCAACTTGGTTGCTGTCTCACAGTTGCGCTTATGGATAATCAGGCTGTGGCTGTTGTCATCAATGTAACCCAGAATGTCATCTCCCGGAATGGGCCGGCAACAATCTGCAATCGTACATTGGTGAATGTTGTAATCGTTGATGACAAGAACCTTCTTGTGGTCCAGATTGTTGATAAAGTCAATGTTGGGTTCAGTCTCAAAGACTTCTTCTTTACATGATGTGAATGGCAGGAATTTCTTCCACTTGGATTTGTTTTTCCCTTTGAGGAAATTTACGTCATTATTGTTCAGCTCAAGTGTGTTGGACCCTATCGCCATCAGCATCTCTTCTCGTGAATGGAAGTGATGGAAGCGTCTTAGCTTCTCAAGATTTGTGCTATTAAACTCCAGTTCTTTGTTCTCTAGGAATACTTGCAGCTTTTTGTTTCCCTCGTGCTGCAGTTCACGGTTCATTTTGCGAAGGCACGCTTGAATCTTGCTTTTTGCCTTGGCTGTGGTAACATATTCCAGCCATCCGTGCTTTACTTGTTGCGTGTTAGAGGTGATTATTTCAACTTGGTCACCGCCTTCGAGTTTATACATCAAAGGTTTCAGCACATGGTTGACTTTAGCTCCGATGCAGTGTGTGCCGAGCATGGTGTGTATGCTGAAAGCAAAGTCCAATGCTGTGGCGCCGGCAGGGAGAGATTTAATGTCGCCTTTCGGGGTAAACACAATAATCTCTCTCGCAAAAAGATTGAGTTTTATTGTGTCGAGGAGATCAAGTGTGTCAGGTTGCGGGTCATCAAGAATTTCTTTGATTGTATGCAACCATCCGTCAATCTTGTCATCGTTCTCGTCATATACATGGTTTTGATTTTTGTATTTCCAATGTGCGGCAACGCCCTTTTCATCTATTTCATCCATTCGCTGTGAACGTATTTGCACTTCGACCCATACTCCCTGATTACTCATTAAGGTTACATGTAATCCTTGGTAGTCATTGGCTTTCGGGTGGTTAACCCAATCACGGGTACGCTCAGGATGCGGTTTGTATATTTGGGTTAAGGCAACGTAAATGTTGAAACATTCGTTGATTTCTTCCTCTTCCTTCAATGGCTCGAAAATGATACGTATGGCCAGTAAGTCGTAAATCTCCTCGAAGTTGACCTTTTTGTCCTGAATCTTTCTCCATATAGAGTACGGACTTTTGATGCGTGAAATAATCTGGTATTTCAATCCCATCTTATCCAGTGCCTTGCGAATCGGCGGAGTGAAATTCTCAAATATAGTGTCGCGCTCGCTCTTTGTTGCTTCCAGTTTTCTTTGTATGGAGTCGTAAGCGTCTGGGTGCTCATATTTGAAACTGAGGTTTTCCAGTTCGGTCTTTATTTTGTTCAGTCCAAGACGGTCGGCAAGGGGAGCGTAAATGTACAACGTTTCACCAGCAATTTTATATTGTTTGTTGGGCGCCATGCTGCTTAGCGTGCGCATGTTGTGAAGCCGGTCAGAGATTTTTATGAGGATAACCCTAATGTCATCGCTCATGGTCAGCAGCAGTTTCTTGAATGTCTCTGCCTGGAGAGAAGCCCGCTCGCCGAAGATGCCTCCGGATATTTTGGTCAGTCCTTCAACGATGTTGGCGACTTTTTCACCAAAGAGATTACGGATATCTTCGTAGGTATAGTCTGTGTCTTCTTCAACGTCATGCAGGAGTGCGGCACAGATGGAGGTGGAGCCTAAGCCTATCTCTTCGCAGGCTATTTGGGCTACTGCGATGGGGTGCATGATGTAAGGCTCGCCCGACAAGCGCCTTACGCCCTTATGGGCTTGTTTGGCAAACTGAAACGCACGGGTGATGATATCTGTTTTTTTTCTATGATTGGAAGCCAAATAGGTGTCTAACAATTTACGAAAAGCATCGTAAATCATTCTTTCTTCCAATTCCTCTTGTGATAATTCCTGCTTTTCCATTGTGAAGAAGACTATGACCGTATATTTATCTGACACGCAGTTTTTGTCCTGCGCGGATATTGGAGCCTCTGATGCCGTTGAGACTGCGCAGTTTAGCCACTGTAGTGTGATTTCTGCGTGCTATCTCACCGAGAGTCTGTCCGGAGCGAACCGTAATGCGTTTCGCGCTACTGCTTCTTGAGCGTGATTTAGACCTGGATGATTTCTTTACTGTTGTCTTTTCTGTAATTTCCTTGACATTCATGTCCTGACTGCTGACTTGCGGTTCATCGGTCACGCCGTAGGCATACACGGAGTCTTGAAGGTCGATAAACTTGAGCAGTTGGTCCTGCGGCAGTCTCAGCGTGCATGTCGTCCTGTAACCTGGAATTAATGTCGTTTGATACTGCGGATTCAGTGCCTTTATCTCATCTATGTCTATGCCGCATACGGTGGCAATCTGTTCCATTTTCACGTCTTTATTAATCAGCAAGGTGTCGGTGGTTGCCGGTATGCGTGCCCTGTAAGGCTGTATGTTGTGTTCACCATAATAGTTCATGATATAGTTTGCAGCAATGAATGCAGGTACATATCCTCGTGTCTCGCGGGGAAGGTTTTGGTAAATCTTCCAGAAATCCCTCTCTCCACCAGAGCGATGAATGGCTTTGTTGATGTTGTTGGGGCCACAGTTGTATGCGGCGATGACCAGTGTCCAATCTCCGAATATCGTATAGAGGTCTTTCAGATAGTGTGCGGCAGCGTAGGATGATTTGATGGGTTCGCAACGCTCATCGACAAGACTGTTGATTTGCAGACCGTATTGTACGGCTGTGCGTGGCATGAATTGCCACAATCCGACAGCTCCGGCACGACTACGGGCGCGTGGGTTGTAGGCAGACTCGATAACGGGAAGGTATTTTAGTTCCAGTGGTATCTTGTAGAATGCCAGAGCTTCTTCCATGATGGGGATGTAGAAGTTGGATGCCGCCAATATGTATGATACGGAATGGCGCAGACGGTTGGTGTATTGGTCTATGTATTTCTGTACTATATCATTGTATGTCATGTCCATGATGGACGGTATGCGCTGCAGTCTGTCTGCATAGACGGCATTTTCAAAATAAGGGTTGATGTTCGCCAACTGGCTTGTCGTATCTACTAACAGATAGCGCTGCATGTTCCAACTCCTCAACAGGGAATCGGTGTTTTCTTGCATTCCCTCGGGGAGGTCTGCTGTTATGTCTGTGACGTCTGTGTTAACCTCTTCCTGCGCAGTTATGGTCATGGGCATGAAGAGTAGTATGCTTGCAAATATGGTTATATATCTCATAATCTTAAAAATTCAAACTGCATTGCACGCCCACGGCACCCGACTTTTTGGAATAGGTCTTTTGCTCGATTACCGTAGGCCCGACTTTCATGGAAAGGTCAGGGGTGATGTCAAATGTGGAAAGCTGGGCATCCACATAGGCATCAATAACCGAGAGAAGATAGACTCCGAAGAAAGCGAAGATGCTGAGGTCTCTGTTTTTGCGGTAGAAGTCTTTTTTACGTTTAAAGATGGACTTGAATTGTTCCTCACGCCCAGTGATATCATATCCGTAGGGCAGCATGTTGTTGTAGCTGGCTGTTGTGGGGTCATCGTCCATGATGTCAAGATAGGCTTGTGTATAGTCTTTGTACATCTGCTGATTCCAAAGAAGGGCGTAAGTGCAACCCAGGAATCCGCCATAGATGATGGGTAGTTTCCAATATTTATGGTTGTAGATTTGCCCTGCGCCTGGCAGTACAAGGGCAAGCCACAAAGCTCTTTTGGGATCAGGCTGTCTGTAATGAAGCTTTACGGGTGCACTGTTTTTTACCAGAGAATCAGAGAGTGACCGGAGAGCCTTGAGTGTATCAGCCAATAGTGTGTCTGGTGCCAAAGTGTCTGCTGTCACATGGTCTGTGGATATGACGGCTGCGACATTTGTTGTAGTGTCATTGAGGTGCTTCGCCTCGCTTTGTCCCATCATGAGAGTTGGGATGGCAAAGAGTATGGCGGTAATCAGTGTACGATTTTGGCGAAGCATGCTCAGGAGTTCTTATTTTTTCATTTTGTCAAAAAGTGATACTATCTTTACGAGGTCGTCTTCCGAGTTGAAGGGAATGGAGATACGCCCTTTTCCACTCGGAGAGCATGTCATCTGTACTTTGGCGTTGAAGAATTTGGATAGTTGCGCTTTGAGGTTCTCATATTCTGAAGGGAGCTTGCCTTTGTTGCTGATGCTTTTTTTGCCGCTTTTTATGGTTGCTCCGTTGTTGAGTTCCTTTACCAGTTCCTCGACTTTATGGACAGACAGCTTCTCTTTGATAATCTGGTCGAATAGTTTCAGTTGCAAAGACGGGGTCGTCAGACCGGCCAGCGCGCGTGCATGTCCTTGGTCAATGATACCTTTGCGCAGTGCTAACTGGATTTGTGCCGGCAGTTTGAGCAGTCTGAGGTAGTTTGCCACTGTAGCACGTTTTTTGCCGACTTTGTCGGCCACTTGCTCTTGTGTCAGATTGGCTTTATCTATCAGGTTGTTGTATGCGAGGGCTATCTCTATGGGGTTTAGGTCCTCGCGCTGAATGTTTTCTATCAGAGCCATCTCCATGACGTCGTCGTCGGTCACCTTCTTGATGTATGCAGGTATGGTAGACAAGCCTGCGCTTTGGGCGGCGCGCCAGCGGCGTTCACCGGCAATAATCTCATAAGTGCCGTCTTTTTTCTGCCGCAGTGTGATGGGCTGGATGATGCCGATGGATTTGATGGAGTCTGCCAGTTCTTGCATCGCAACGGGGTCCATCTCCTTACGGGGCTGGTCAGGGTTTGGGAAGATGTTGTCTAATTCTATTTCACTGATTGATGATGAACCTCTTGCCTCTACTTCGTTTGTCGGGAGGAGTACATCCAATCCGCGTCCCAATGCGGGATATTTTTTATGTATTGCCATAAGGACAGACTATTTTGTATTTTTCTTTATGATTTCTTTGGCTAATGCCAGATAATTCAGCGCGCCTCTTGAGCCGGAGTCATACAGAATTACGGGAAGTCCGTGGCTCGGCGCCTCGCTCAACTTGACGTTGCGCTGTATGACAGTCTTGAATACGAGTTCCTGAAAATGTTTCTTGACTTCAGTGTATATTTGGTTTGACAGGCGCAGGCGACCGTCGTACATGGTGAGCAGGAAACCTTCAATCTGAAGTTCCGGATTAAGTTTTTTCTTAATGATGCGTATGGTGTTGAGTAGCTTGCTGATGCCTTCCAATGCGAAGTATTCACATTGCACGGGGATGATGACGGAGTCGGCTGCGGTCAGGGCATTTACAGTTATCAGGCCCAGTGACGGCAGACAGTCAATCAGTATATAGTCATACTCCTTGACCAGCGGTTTGAAGATTTTCTTCATGACCTGTTCTCTGTCAGGAAGGTTCACCATTTCTATCTCAGCTCCCACAAGGTTGATGTGAGAGGGTATGATGTCAAAATTTTCAATGTCGGTGGTGTAAATCGCTTCGTGTGGGTCTACATCGCTGATGAGGCAATCGTATATTGAGGTCTCTACATTAGCGATGTCCACACCTATGCCCGAAGAGCTGTTTGCCTGAGGGTCAGCGTCAACCAGCAGTACCTTTTTCTCTAAAGTAGCAAGGGAGGCTGCAAGGTTGATGGCTGTAGTCGTCTTGCCGACACCACCTTTTTGATTAGCCAAAGCTATTATTTTACCCATAGTTCAAACTCTATTGAAATACAAAGATAGTGAAACCATTTGAAGTTTCAAATGGTAAATGGCGCTTTTTTACCTTTTTTAATAATGTGACTTAAGCTTAAGAGGATTCGTATCCGCGATTACCGTCTGCCTGATTGACAGGAAGCGTATCTTGCGGGAAAAAGAGCCGTCATCGGGTATGCGTGTGATGTTGCACCGTATAGAACGTATGTTCCGGCTGATGGGACATACGTTCCATGCGGCAGAATGTACATTCCACTCCTTGGAACGGAAAATTTTTAAGGATGAAATTGTGCGGCCATACCTGTTGCCAGCCTGTCTGATTGTGACATGCTCATTTCATAATGTCAAAAAAATGTGTGGGATATGAAGGAAAGTTGTATCTTTGTAAGAAATAATATAGAAAACAATGAAAAGAACTTATATTCTGCTTTATGCCGCGCTGATATGCGCAAGTGGCATCATGAGCCTCTCGGCGCAATTATCAACGGACAAAATCGTCATACCAGATTACTCTGCTTACATCCTGACGCCTCCGGCGCCGGAAACACCACGTATCAACAGCGCAAAGGTATTCGGTGTAAGACCGGGTTCGGCTGTATTGTATAATATCGCTGCTACAGGACTCCGGCCGATGACATTCTCAGCCGAGGGTCTGCCGCAAGGCCTTACTCTGGATAGGAAGACGGGTTTCATCCGCGGCAACATAAAGCATCCGGGAGTATATCACGTAAAACTCTATGCACAGAACAGCAGAGGAAAAAATGAACGTGACCTGCGTATAGTTGTCGGTGAACAGATAGCCCTGACACCGCCTATGGGATGGAACAGCTGGAACTGCTGGGGCAATGCGGTCAGTCAGGATAAGGTGCTGTCGTCTGCCAGGGCCATGGTGGAGAAAGGGCTTATTGACTACGGTTGGTCATACATCAACATCGACGATGGGTGGCAAGGCAAACGCGGAGGGAAATACAACGCCATTCAGCCCAATAAAAAGTTTCCTGATATGAAAAAACTTGCTGACGACATCCATAAACTCGGTCTGAAACTGGGCATATATTGCGGTCCGTGGGTCGGCACGTATGCGGGGCATATAGGATGCGAGTCAGATAACGCCGACGGGACGTACGACTGGATAAAAGAAGGCAAACACAATGAAAACTACAAATATGTCACGCCGGAGGATTCTCTCGGCAACACCATCAGGAAGGAACACTATTATCATGGCAAATATTCCTTTGTGGAGAGTGACGTCAAGCAATGGTGCGACTGGGAAATAGACTATCTGAAATATGACTGGAATCCCAACGATTA
>CACXEH010000029.1 GCA_902766625.1 uncultured Bacteroidales bacterium
CACTTCGGCATTATCCTCCAGAATAATCAGGACACGCTTATTGGTCATCAAGTCCATTTCGCTTCGGCCAATATTGATAACCTGAAGCGTAGTCGGAACTTTGATGCCTTTGTCAACCCATATAAGCAAACCATCTTGCGCCAGCATAGTGTTGAGTGCAACGATACCATCTGTGCTGTAGGGGGAAAGCTTTCCGTAAAATGCGTTTAACTTTCCCGGATGTGTGCAATCAAAGTCGCAGATACTGCCGATATAGACACCTTCTTGCGATACGCCGTTAGTCTGCGTTGATGGAATAAATCTGTCACCAGCTATGAAGTAAACTGCCGAGTCCATATTGGGAACACTGCAGCGGAAGGCTTTGTTGGCGTCAAGGGCAAAGGGGATACGTTTGACGTTTACACCGTAATCAGGCGCAAAGGCATTATCCACATCAATATATTTATACTCTTCAGTCTTTCTTGAAGGAAAGCCAAGTCGTGTAAAGGCTTCAGAGGCTGTGTGCCTCACGGCATTCATCGCAGGACAACTATGTTCACATATAAGTGTCTCGTTGTCGGCGAAAAGTTGTATGTATTGTTTCTCACTTGACATACTTACGCCTCTTTGACTTCTTCTTTAATCCAATCAAAACCATCTTGCTCGATGCGTTCGGCAAGTTCGGGACCTCCGGTGCGCACAATGCGCCCGTCAATCATGACATGTATGATGTTTGGTTTCAGGTAATCCAGCATTTTCTGGTAGTGAGTGATGACTATGGCACTCATATCCTTGCTCTGCAGTGTCTTAAAACCGTCGGCCACGATGCGCAGTGCATCGACATCCAAGCCGGAGTCAGTCTCGTCCAGGATAGCCAGTTTAGGTTCAAGTACAGCCATCTGAAAAATTTCATTGCGTTTCTTCTCACCGCCGCTGAATCCCTCGTTGACACTCCTCCTTGTCAATGCGGCATCCATGTTGACCACTTGGCGTTTTTCGCGCATAATCTTCAGAAACTCGGGGGAAGTGAGTGCCGGCAATCCCAGGTATTTGCGCTTGGCATCCAAGGCGGCACGAAGGAAGTTGTTCATGCTTACGCCAGGTATTTCAACAGGCTGTTGGAAAGACATGAAGATGCCTTCGTGACTACGGTTCTCCGGACTCATGCTGAGCAGATTTTTGCCGTTGAAAAACACTTCGCCCTGGGTTACCGTATATTGCGGATTGCCTACCAAGACATTACTCAGCGTGCTTTTCCCTGAACCGTTAGGCCCCATCAAGGCATGTATTTCACCTGTTCCTATAGTAAGGTTGACACCTTTCAATATTTCTTTACCTTCAACAGAGGCGCATAGATTGCGAACTTCCAGTATCATACTACTCATATCTACCTTAAATCAAATTACAAAGATACGATAAAATCCTCAACCTCCATGAGTCACATGGCGTTTTTGTATCAGAAAAGGGTAGAATAAATATAAGAAAGAACCGGTACGCCTTGTTTAGATAGAGTATTATATATGCTTCTGTATGACTGTTATTTATATCTCTTTTTTCAGAAAATGTATTTCTTGTTATACAAAAAACACATATCTTTGTGAATAAAAACTATAATGGAAAGGAAATTTTTTATCCAACTGGTTATTGTATTGCTAAGTCATGCGTGCGTGTATGCGCAGAATGCTACCAATAACTGTGATGTAAATGGTGACGGAAAGATAGATTATGCTGATGCAGCTACGGTTTTGGCGTCAGTTAATAATAAGCTAACGACAAGTACCTCTGGAAATGTTTGTGCCAGCGGTCCTCTCAACGTCTTTATGTTTGGCGCCAAAGGCGACGGTGTCACTGACGATACGGAGGCTATCCAACGTGGCATTGACTTTCTTGCAAGCCGTGGTGGAGGTAAACTATTCTTCCCATACACGCCAAATGGTTATCTTCTTGCATCACCTGCAAAAGAATATGCCTCAAACGGCCGCATCGTGCGCGCCCAGTTGGTTATTCCTCCTGGCAGTTCAAATATATATCTTGAAGGCGAAATGCCTTGCAAGTTATTGTATTCATATCAGGTGCGCTTGCCCGAGAGTGTTAAGGACAATTACACTCCGACAACGTTTGGGATGCCTATCACTAATACTTGTCTCCATTCCACATGGGATGCACCTGAGGTTACAGATTCCGAAGAAAGGCCTTGGGCGGTAATAGCCGCTCCGGAAGGGGACGATTGTGCCGGACGATTCAGTCACACGATGTTTTCAATGCGAAATCTCGAAATAAGAGTACATCTGAACAAAGACAAAATGTATCCTACAACATCGGGGGCATTTCTCAAGAATATCAGCAGGATAAACATCCAAGACTGTCAGTTCTGTCTTGATGACAACGTGGGCGATACGAATTTGGGTAAATATCTTCTCGAGAATCCGTGTCATACAGTAGGACTACATACTTCCGGAGACCAAAATGATAATCAAGTGCTCAATAATGTAGCTGTACAGGGATTCAGATATGGATTTGTCCTTGGCGAGCACGTGGTTGCGGATTACCTTTATGTTCACAATTGCGAGGAGGCCATTGTCTTTCACGATGCGACCCATCTCTCGGTTATTAATCACATTGTCGCCCAACACAACAAAGTGATACTTTCTACCAGTCGTAACAGGCTGTTCGGTAACAAACCGGCACGCGTGAACGTGATGATTAGTTCGCTGAATTTTGAAGGTGGTCAGACTGTGCCTCTTCCACCGAAGGTGTCAAAACTGGTATATGGGATTTACGATCCCGACAACAGGTTGCACGGTTCTATTGTCTGGCACGAACCTTGGGGAGCAGGTGTATTCCCGATTGAAGGGGCAAGCCATTTCAAGGTAAAAAAGTTTGATAGCCCAGATTGATGTCAACGGATAATTGTCTGGAAAATCTCAACTGCTTTTAATTTTTTTCCTTTGCTTATCCGTAACTTTGCAGTATAATATCGTAACATCGTTATGTGGTTGGCGTTGGCTTTTCTCTCGGCATTTTTGTTGGGCTTCTATGATGTAAGCAAGAAAATTTCTTTAGCAGATAATGCCGTTATACCTGTACTGCTCCTCAACACATTGTTTTGTTTCCTGTTTTTCTCACCATGTATCTTGGGTTCTTCTCTCGGATGGATATATGAGACAAGTATTGTCTATGTGCCTCATGCAGACTGGGAAGTACATAAATATATTGTCCTTAAGGCATTGATAGTCTTGTCCTCTTGGTTCTTGGGTTACCTGGCCATCAAGAATCTGCCTCTTACGATTGTCGGACCCGTTCAGGCAACGCGTCCTGTCATGGTGCTGGTGGGTGCTGTCTTGATTTTCAACGAGCATCTCAATCTGTGGCAATGGGCAGGCGTGTCTCTTGCGGTAGTGTCATTCTATCTGATGAGTGTCAGTGGCAAGAAAGAGGGCATTCTCTTTACGCACAACAAATGGATAGCATGTCTCGTCTTGTCAGCGATATGCGGCGCGGTGAGCGGGCTGTATGATAAAATGTTGCTCTCTCCTGTTGAGCAAGGTGGTATGGGATTTAACAGAATGGTAGTCCAGTCATGGTATAATCTGTATCAGTTTATATTCATGTCGGTAATTTTGCTGTTTGTATGGTTGCCACGGCGCAAGGCTGAACGATTTCATTGGAAATGGACCATTCTTCTTATTTCAATTTTTCTCTCTGTTGCAGATTTTATGTATTTTTACGCTTTGAGCTATCCCGATGCGATGATTTCCATTGTCTCGATGATACGTCGGAGCAGTGTGCTTGTCTCGTTTGTGGTCGGTGCGCTTGTTTTCAGGGAGCACAATATCAAAGTCAAGGCTGTTGAGCTCGGACTGGTGCTTCTCAGTATGGTTTTTCTATGGATAGGAACAAATTAGTATAACATTTACAATGAGGTATATAACATTTATTTTTCTTTTGTCGCTTTGTCTGCTGACGGCGTGTCAGGACAACATCAAAAACAAATCCCAACGTAGTAATCAGATGGTCAGGCAGATGTTGGATAACCAACAGGACATGGCAGGCTGCGATTCGTTTGTATGTTTTTCCGCTACAGTAATCCATCACGGCGAGTATTTTACAGAGACTAATCTGCCAGCGCCTGACATCGCTGTGCTCAATAAAGACAAGAGGTACATTGTCATAGGTATAGGCCGAGACCGCATAGTGCTTCGTTCTTCAGCCAGGGATACATTACTCCTGACTGGTGAGCGTGATAAACATTTGCTGAAAGCCTACCGTAACGCAACCTCTCAAGAGATTGATTCGGTTATCATCATCGGGTCGTTAGGACAGGGGAAGATGGTTATGCGCTATGAGAAAGAAAAGAGGTAGCTCAAACTTTTCGGACCGTTTGTCCAACTGGTTGTTGTGGCTGCTGGCGGCCGTCATCGTGATATTGACGTTGCTGGTCGCTGTCAAGGTGAGGAACTTCAAGCGGCAAGTCAAAATAGATAATTCCGCTGCGGCTTATCAGGTACACGGCATAGATATCTCGCACCATCAGCCCAGCATTGACTGGGACAAAGTGTGTGCTGTCCGCCTGCACGGTGAGCCTATCAGTTTTGTTTTTGCTAAATGTTCAGAAGGCAGAAGCAAAACCGATGAAACTTATCGGCGCAATAAAAAAGCCGCACATCAGCATAAAATCAAGTTTGGGGCATACCACTTCTTCGTCCCGGGTATTCCAGCGCATGAACAGGCACAAAATTTTATCCGCCATGCCGATTTGTGCGAAGGTGACCTTGTTCCTGTCCTTGACGTGGAGGTAATGGGTCGGCTTGGCAGGCAGCAGTTAATAGAAGATGTGCTCCAGTGGCTGAAGATTGTCGGCAAGCACTATGACTGTATGCCGATTCTTTATACGGGCATATCTTTCCGCAACCGTTATTTGAATGATGAACGCATCAGTCACTATCCCTTCTGGAAGGCGCATTATCAGAGCAAACAGATGGTCACGGGGAAGAGCTGGACATTCTGCCAATACACCCACAGAGGGCATGTGGACGGTATAAAAGACGGTAAGTATAATTATGTTGACCTCAATGTGTTCAGAGGTACGCCGGAAGACCTTGAAGCGTTAACGATTTCAAGGAAAAGTAACTAACTCTCCCTGACAAAATCCAGCATTTCGTTGATGTCTGTCTGGGTGAGCTCCTCGTCCAAAGCTATGTTGCCGATGCTGCTCAGCAGTGTGCAGCGTATGATTCCGTCAGCGTTTTTCTTGTCGTGCGTCATCAACTCATGGATTCGGGCATACATCTTACAGTCGAGTTGGAAGATGCCGTAGTTTTCTTTGATAAATTGGATTGTTTGACGCATTATGTCGCTTGGGAAATTCTTGCGGACGTGACAGAGGTACAGTTCGCCTATCATGCCCCATGCGACGGCATAGCCATGCAGTATCGGGCGATGTTGTTCCATAGCCAGGCTCTCGAAGGCGTGGCCCAGGGTATGTCCGAAATTCAATGCCTTGCGGATGCCTTTCTCCGTTGCGTCTTCCAGTACGATGCTTTGCTTGACTTCTACGCTCTCCTGTATCAGTTTTTGGAGTTCAGCCATATCGGGGTGCATCACATCAAAATTTACCAACCGAGCCCAGTGCTCAGCAGTGCTTATCAGTCCGTGCTTCAGCATTTCGGCATATCCTGAAAGCATATTCTGGGTATCTAATGTGGATAGGAAGTCAGAGTCGATAAAGACAGTTTCGGCATTGTTGAATACGCCGATTTCGTTTTTCAAACCATTGAAGTTGATACCCGTCTTTCCGCCAACCGAAGCGTCAACCATGGCCAAAAGTGTTGTCGGGATATTAATAAACTTAATGCCGCGTTTAAATGTTGATGCGGCAAACCCGCCCAAGTCGGTCACCATGCCACCGCCCAGATTGATGAGCAGTGACTTTCTCGTTGCACCCTGACGAGAGAGTGACTCCCAAACGTGACATAGCGACTCCACGTTTTTATGAGTATCGGTTGCACCGATGATAATCTCACCTGCCTGTGCCAGGGCATCGCACTGACGGATTTTGTCATAACACTTCGCTCGTGTCGTTTCGTCCATCAGGACAAACAACTTGTCAAAGTTGATCTCATGCAGTGCTCGTTCTAAACTCTCACATATCATGTGAGTAAATACAACATTCTGACGTTCCATAATGCAAAGTTACAAATTACAGGAAAATCATGCCCCAATGACGGTAAATAACTTAATTCAGTGAAAAAGAAAGTTATGTAAATGCAGTAGAAAATGTTTACGCCTGCTGTGAAAGCAACTGCTTTATCCCGATATATTGTGCGTTCCAGCCCATGGAACATACATTCCATAGGTAGGACATATATTCCATAGGCTGGAACGCATGTTCTAAAGGCTGGGACGGAAAACTTTGCGGGAATAAGCGGCGCCGTCTTCCTGTCAAAGCCATATCAGAATGTGGAACAAGGCTGTTTTTGAGGTAAAAGAATAAGCCTGTTTATTCTAAAAACAGGCTTATTCTTATGTATTGTTGCCACGCTGCTGTCAGACTATCAGACGTGGCGTTGTAAACGCATGTATGCGGATGAGCGGGAATTACCAGATATAGGTCGTATCGGTATCGGTTTTATAATCATTCTCAGGAGCAACGTCGGCAGTTTCGTAAAAATCGGGCATGATATTGACGATGCCGCCGTGG
>CACXEH010000030.1 GCA_902766625.1 uncultured Bacteroidales bacterium
CGAATGAGATAATAGAAGTATCTTTGCACACAACACGGCACATGTGCCGTTAACAAAGAATCACACACATGTCTATCACTAAAACAAGAAGTCTGTTCGTAGATGTAGCGCGTCAGCTGTTTGCCCAGAAAGGACTGGAAGGCACGACGATGAACGACATCGCCATTGTATCCAAAAAAGGGCGCAGGACACTATACACTTACTTCAAAAACAAAGAAGAAATATACTATGCTGTCATCGAGACTGAAGTGGAGCGTATCTCTGAGAAAATGGACGAGGTGGCAGAGCGCGACATGGATTCGGAGCAGAAAATAGTGATGCTGGTGTACACCCATCTCAGCATGATCAAAGAGGCCGTGGTACGCAACGGCAATCTGCGTGCGGAGTTCTTCCGCAATATCTGGATGGTGGAGCGTGTGCGCAAAGCCTTCGACCAGGACGAGATAGAGATATTCAGGCGTGTCCTTCAAGAAGGCAAGGACAGCGGGCGCCTGTGTATTGAGAACGTCAACCTGACGGCTGACATCATTCATTTCTGTCTGAAGGGGCTTGAAGTACCTTACATCTATGGGCGTCTGGGCGACGGCATTACCGTTGACGAGAGCCGCCCCATCGTGATGAATATGGTCAGACGCTGCCTGGGAGTAAATCCGAATATCTACTAATTACAAAAATATAATTTCAAAATGGGACTTTTACAAGGAAAAAATGCGTTGATTACCGGTGCCGCACGCGGTATCGGCAAAGCCATCGCTCTGAAATTTGCTGAAGAAGGCGCAAACATTGCCTTTACAGACTTAGTCATTGACGAAAACGGCAAAGCCACAGAGGCTGAGATTGCCGCAAAAGGCGTGAAGTGTGTCGGCTATGCCAGCAACGCAGCTGACTTCGCGCAGACAGAAGAGGTTGTCGCAAAAATCAAAGAAGAATTTGGCGGCATAGACATCTTGGTCAATAATGCCGGCATTACAAAAGACGGTCTGATGCTTCGCATGAGCGAGTCACAATGGGACGCTGTCATCGCCGTCAACCTGAAATCAGCATTCAACTTCATCCACGCCGCACTGCCTATCATGATGCGTCAGAAAGGCGGTTCAATCATCAACATGGCCTCTGTCGTAGGTGTCCACGGCAATGCGGGACAGGCCAACTATGCCGCATCCAAGGCCGGCCTGATTGCCCTGGCCAAGTCAATAGCACAGGAGATGGGCCCGAAAGGCATCCGTGCCAATGCCATAGCACCGGGATTCATAGAGACAGCCATGACCGCTGCTCTTCCGGAGGCTGTACGCGCTGACTGGATGAAGAAGATTCCTTTGCGCCGTGGCGGTCAGGTAGAGGATGTCGCCAATACGGCACTGTATCTTGCATCCGATTTGTCAAGCTACGTCAGCGGTCAGGTCATCCAGCTTGACGGCGGAATGAACATGTAATTATTTCATAACACCCTACAGGGCAGGATGCACCTTCGCACCCTGCCCTTTCTATAAAAATGGACGTTCTCTACGAAGACAACCACATCATCATCATCAACAAACGCGCTGGCGAAATCGTACAGGGCGACAAGACCGGTGACAATCCGATAAGTGAAGCCGTAAAGGCCTACATCAAGGAAAAATACCAGAAGCCCGGCAACGTGTTTCTGGGTGTGACCCACCGCCTGGACCGTCCTGTAAGCGGCATCGTCGTCTTTGCCCGTACCGACAAGGGACTTTCACGCATGAATGAGATTTTCAGGGAAGGCAAAGTACAAAAAACCTATCTGGCACTCACCCACGGACGACCGCCCAAGGATGAAGGCGAATTGCGCCACTGGATTGTACGCAACGAGAAACAGAACAAGTCTTACGCCTATGACTATGAGAAACCGTCGGCCAAAGAGGCGCGGCTGCGATACAGACTCGTCGGCCACTCAAGCAACTATTACATGCTGGCTATCCAGCTGCTGACGGGACGGCATCACCAGATAAGATGCCAGCTGGCTAAGATAGGCTGTCCCATTAAAGGAGATTTAAAATATGGGGCAAAGCGCAGCAATCCTGACGGCAGCATATCCCTACATGCATGGAGAATCCGTTTTGAACACCCGGTATCGCATCAATTAATTGATGTCACAGCGCCATTACCCGACGAGAATATCTGGAATTACTTTTCAGACACTCTCACTGACGCATAGATCCGCGCGGCACAAAACCGCTCACGCATCGCGGCATATCCACAGACATAACGTAAACAGCAAAAAAACAAGCCCCGAAGACAAAAATGCTTCAGGGCTTGCTCCTATAAAGAAATGCCTGATTATTTGGAAGTCGGCAGAACCTTATTGATAGCCTCGTTGGCTTTGCCGGCAGCCTTATTGATGGCATCGTTAGCCTTGGTCTTGGCTTCCTCTACCTTCTCATTAGCAGCCTCGTTAGCGGCATTCTTGGCATTTTCAACAGTCTCTTTTGCAGCTGTCTTTGCATTGTCTGCAGTTTCTTTTACGGCGTTCTCAGCATTCTCTACAGCGTCGGTTGCCTGTTCTGTAGTTTCATTGACAGCGTCAACAGCCTTGTCAACAGCATCGTTTACAGTTTCCTCAAAAGCCTTGCCTGTAGCGTCCTTGTATGCCTGAAGGGCAGAAACCAAAGTCTGCTGAGCATTCTCCAGCTTGCTCTTAGCACCGTCTAAAGCTTCCTGAGCCTCTTTGACAGCTGTCTGCTTAGCTTCCTCAGAGTCATAAGTTGCGCTGGTTACAGCGTCCAGATTAGCCTGAAGAGAATCTACCTCAGTCTGAATTGTCTGAATCTCAATGTTGGCAGTCTCAATATCCTTAGTGATTTGAGCCTCGTCTGCTTTTTTTGAGCATGATACCATGCAGAGCATTGCTGCAGCTGCAAAAATTACATAAACACGTTTCATTCTAAAATAAAATTAAAAATTAATATTAAGTTAACTACTCTAATCTGAAATTAACGATAATCGGTCTGTGATCAGACGGATGCCAGAAGTTGGAAATCTTTTGCGGGTTGCGCACGGGCTTGGTGTAGCTGTCTGTCACAATGTTAATATCTTTTACAAAATTATACAACGCAGGAGTCATATATACAAAATCTATACGTGACGCGCCTCCGGTAGATGTTGTAAATCCATCAGGATGACTTTCCTTGAAAGCGTCCTTGTAGGGCGTATGTTTCAGGATGTAGTCATGGGTAAGAAAGCGGGGGCTGTTGGCGTCCAGCTTGTAAGTATCATTGTCAACCCTTGAGATAGCGTTGAAGTCACCCATCATCATCCACAGCTCATCCTTGCAGTCTTTGTGCTGGAGGATAGTCTCCTGGCAGATGTATTTCATTTCCACACTGCGGAAGATATCGCCCTCGTTTCTTGCAGCGCTGGCTTCGCGTTTTTCTACGGGTACTTGGTAGCCATAGCGTTGCGGCCATGTGTGCAAAGTAACGATATTGAACTTGCGTTTGCCGACTTTCATCATGGACCATGAAGCGCCATGTGCGACTATGGTATCTTTATTGCCCGTAATCTTCTTCTGCATCTTGATAGGATACTTTGATGTCAGCAACTGCGGAAAGTTGTCGGGATGGGCACTCATATATACATATTTGTGTCCGTAGCGTTTGGCCAGTCTCTTCCAGCGGTCCAGACACTCTGCCTCGGTCTCCCTCTCCCGGTCACCCGAATTGGTTTTGTAGTTCTTTTGGGCCTCACACCAGACGCACACGTCGGGCTGCTGCCTGCTGACCCAGTCGGTAAACCTCTGGTAGTCGTCTGTCTGACCGTCCCACATACCATTCTGGATGTTCCAATACAGCAAGCGCATCTCATGCGCCTTTTTGGCATAAGCCAGACTTGTCGTCATGCCTATCGCCAATAACAGCAATAATAGTCTATTCTTTTTCATGATAATATGTTAACCTTAAAATATCCAAAGCTTTGTTTTCGGCCTGTTCCATCACCTCACGCTCTCCCAGTCCCTTGTCATTGATGCCGCAGAGATGCAGTACGCCGTGGGCGATAACCCTGTGAAACTCGGTGTCATAATCGGTATGAAACAACTCGCTGTTGCTCCTGACCGTGTCAAGACTGATAAAAATATCACCGGAGATAATGTCGCCTTCAGAATAATCAAACGTTATAATGTCGGTATAGTAGTCGTGACGGAGATACTGCCTGTTGACTTCCAGTATCTTCCTGTCATCACAGAAGATATACGCTATGTCGCCTATCCTTTTTCCGTATAAGGCGGCGACAGCCCTCAGCCATCTGTTATTGTCTCTTTTCTTAATGGCAGGCATCTTTACTCCTTCCGCTGTGTAACTAATCATCTTTGATGCTATCAAACAATGTCGGACCAGACTTACGGTGCATCTGTGGCAGTTTCCCAAGATGCCTGTAAGCCAACTCTGTAGCTTCCCTGCCGCGAGGTGTTCTTTTAATGAATCCTTCCATGATGAGGAAAGGTTCGTATACTTCCTCCAGCGTGCCCTCTTCCTCGCCGATGCTGGTGGCAATATTGTTGATACCGACAGGGCCGCCGTTGAATTTGTCAATGATTGTTCCCAGTATCTTGTTGTCAATCTCATCGAGACCGTACCTGTCGATATTGAGAGCTTCAAGGGCGATATGCGCGATTTTAAGATCGATGCGCCCCGTACCTTTTACCTGGGCATAATCGCGCACCCGGCGCAACAATGCGTTGGCTATACGCGGCGTGCCTCTGCTGCGGCTGGCTATTTCTGTCGCCGCATCTTCATTTATATCCACTTTCAACATCCTTGCCGAACGCATAAGAATACGCTTGAGCGTCTGGGTGTCATAATACTCCAAATGAAGGTTTATGCCGAATCGTGCGCGCAGGGGAGCCGTGAGCAGGCCACTGCGAGTTGTCGCACCTATGAGGGTAAATGGGTTTAAAGTGATTTGTATACTCCGCGCCGCAGGACCTTTGTCAAGCATAATGTCAATCTTGAAATCCTCCATAGCGGAATATAAATATTCCTCAACGACCGGTGACAGACGGTGTATCTCGTCAATAAACAGGACGTCATGCTCCTCCAGTGATGTCAGCAAGCCTGCCAAATCTCCGGGCTTATCCAAGACAGGTCCGGAGGTGACTTTAAATCCCACGCCGAGTTCATTGGCGATGATATTGCTCAAGGTAGTTTTGCCCAAGCCCGGAGGTCCATGCAGAAGCGTATGGTCAAGCGGCTCGCCACGATATTTCGCAGCCTCTACAAAGACTTTAAGATTGTCCACAACCTTTGTCTGTCCGTTGAAATCGTCAAACGACAAAGGGCGCAGGGCATTCTCGTATTCTTTGTCTGAATGCAACCCTACCTGTTCGCTTCTGATGTCAAACGTATCTTCCATTTATTTTTTCTTCTTTTTGTCAGTTGTCAGCAACTCAAGCGCTTTGTTTACGGCGTCATTGTTTTCGTTCACGATAGCATAGTATTCTGACATATCCCAGATGTCCCGTGCTGTCAGACCTTTGACAACCATTTTCACCTCACCTATTGCCTTTATTCTCTCTTCCTCATTGGCAGGAGTGACATTCAGTCTCTTGCCTGCGCTGAAGATGCTGTCGACGATCTCCATCGGCACGTCATACTCTTTCTTGAATTGCTCAAAGTCTGCATATTTTTCTTTCAATTCCTTGCGGTGAGCATCCTGATAGGTCATATAACTTTCCAATATACAGTTTTTGAGACTCAGGTTCCGGTAATACTTTGAATATTTCAACGTGTCTAAGGGTATGAAGTAATCCGGCATGATACCTCCTCCGCCATATACTGTACGACCTTTTTTCAGGGTCTTGTATTTCAGCGAATCGGCAAAATGAATACTGTCACGGTGCATCAGTTCACCGTCCTTAAAGCGGTTGAGGACGTCTTGCTGATATTCTTTTGACTTGCCTTTCTCGTAAGGTTTCTGTATGCAACGCCCTGAAGGGGTATAATAGTGCGAAACGGTGACACGGATAAGAGAGCCGTCCGGCAATGGGATGGGACGCTGTACGAGACCTTTGCCAAAGGTACGTCTGCCCACGATATAGCCTCTGTCGTGATCTTGAATGGCACCGCTCACGATTTCCGCTGCCGACGCCGTGTATTCATCCACCAGCACGACAATGTCGCCTTTGAGAAACTTTCCTCCGGCCTCGGCCTTGTAGTCCTGATGTCCCACTGAGCGTCCGTCGGTATATACCAGCAGCGCATCCTTCTCCAAGAACTGACTCGCCACGCCTACAGCCGCCTCAAGATATCCGCCGCCGTTTTCCTGCAGGTCCAGGATAAGGCTCTTCATGCCTTGCTTCGTCAGTTTGTTCAACGCTTCTATCAGTTCCAGTTTGGTATTTACGGCAAAACTGCTTATCCGGATAAAGCCTACCTTCGGGCGTATCATGTATGCCGCGTCAACTGAGTGCAAAGGTATTTTATCCCTGACGACTTTGAACTGCAACACTTCCGGCACGTTTCTGCGGACAACGCCAAGGTTTACCACTGTTCCCTTGGGGCCGCGCAGGCGTTTCATGATTTGGTCACGCGGCATCTTTACCCCGGCAATGGCTGAATCGTTTACCGAGACGATGCGGTCGCCGGGCAGGATACCTACTTTCTCCGAAGGCCCTTTCGGTATGGTCTGTATGACGACGAGCGTATCTCTGAGGATATTAAACTGCACTCCGATACCTTCAAAGTTGCTGTTCAGCGGTTCGTTGAGCTTTTTGGTCTCTTCTGCCGTTGTGTATGTTGTATGCGGGTCCAGCTCTGACAGCATACCTTTGATAGCGGCATCTGTGAGTTTGTTTTCGTCAAGTGTGTCAATATAAATCGACGTCAGTGCCATTTCTGCCAGGGTCAGTTTGCGCAGGGCCATTTCGGTTTTTGGAGAGAGGTGCTTGCGCTGTTCTCTCTGCTGTTCTCTTTGTTGGTCCGGCAAGAGTCGCTGGGCCTGTGCTGCCGATGCAACGGCAAAGATTAATATGTAAACTATTCCTTTCATTTCTCCAAGGGTTTTGGCAGGTATTTTTTCACATCCTCTCCATAGGATATCAGTTCCCGTATCGCACTCGAGCTGATACATCCGTACTGATGCTCCGTAAAGAGAAGTATGGTTTCAATACCCGTAGATTGTTTGTTAAGGTCAGCGATGTCGCGCTCGTACTCAAAGTCACGGACCGAGCGCAAGCCTCTCAAGATGTAGTTGGCATGCACTTTTTGTGCGAAAGCGATGGTCAGGGTATCGTATGCGAGAACTTCTATACGGGGTTCTTTCTCATACAGCGACTTGATAAACTCCACACGCTTCTCAACAGTGAAAAGAGGTTTCTTGTCTGCATTTACGCCGACGCCGATGATAATTTTGTCAAACAGGGGTAGAGCGCGTCTGACTACGCTGTCATGCCCTATCGTAAAAGGGTCAAAACTACCCGGAAATATAGCTATCCTGCACATGTTTATTTAAATGTTTATTATCCTTCGACAAAATCCTCTTCAGGCCTGTCTTCTTCTATAATCAGATTGTCTATAATAAAATTCTGACGCTCCATTGTGTTGTCGCCCATATAGTATTTCAGCAAGTCGTTCACGTGGTCATCCTTGTGCAGTGTGACTTGTTCAAGGCGCATATCAGGACCGATAAAGTATTTGAATTCGTCGGCTGAAATCTCACCGAGTCCTTTGAAGCGTGTAATCTCAGGATTTGGGCTGAGGTCTTTGATAGCCTGCAGCTTCTCTTGCTCGCTGTAGCAATAGCGTGTCTCAAATTCCGCCCTCCCGCTGCTCTTCTGGTTTTTCAGTATGGCGGCACCTGCTGCCTTGGATGAGATTCTGACCTTTTCACCGGCATCAGCTTTGGAAACTTTCTTTTTGTTCCTCACGCGGAAAAGCGGCGTCTGCAAGATATATACATGCCCTTTCTTGATGAGTTCGGGGAAAAATTGCAGGAAGAATGTTATCATCAGCAACCTGATGTGCATACCGTCCACATCGGCATCGGTGGCAACGATGACTTTATTGTAGCGCAGTCCGTCGAGGCCGTCCTCTATATTCAGCGCCGCCTGCAGCAGACTGAATTCATCATTTTCGTAAACATCCTTTTTTGTCAGTCCGAAGGAGTTCAGCGGCTTGCCGCGCAGACTGAAAACGGCCTGCGTGGCGACATTGCGGCTTTTGGTTATGGAACCGCTGGCGGAAAGTCCCTCCGTTATGAATATGGACGACTCTTCGCGCAAGTCTCCCTTGGCGTCATTGAAGTGGATGTGGCAGTCACGCAGTTTGCTGTTGTTCAGGCTGATCTTTTTTGCCCGCTCTTTAGCTTGTTTGGAGATACCTGCCATGGCCTTGCGCTCACGTTCCGACTCCACTATCTTCTGCTGTATGATTTCGGCTATGTCCAGATTCCTGTGCAGATAGTTGTCCACATTCTCTTTGATGAAGTCTCCTACAAATTTATTGATACTGACTCCTGACAGCGGGAAAGGATTGCCATTGCTGTCTTTTGCCGGAGCCATGGTGAGCGAACCCAGTTTGATTTTCGTCTGACTCTCAAAAATAGGTTCTATCACTTTTACGGCAATGGCGCCGACCAGACCGTTACGGATGTCGGTGTATTCGTAGTTTTTCCCATAGTATTCCTTGATGGTACGGGCGATGTGCTCTTTGAACGCACTCTGGTGTGTTCCGCCCTGAGTGGTGTGCTGACCGTTGACGTAGGAGTAGTATTCCTCTCCGTATTGTTGCTTCACGTGCGTGAACGCGATGTCGATGCCTTCGCCCTTGATATGGACGATAGGATAAAGCATCTCCTGCGTGATGTTGTCTGAGAGCAAATCTTCCAGGCCGTTGCGACTGACAATCCGGTCGCCGTTATTGTATATCGTCAGCCCGGTGTTCAGATAGGTGTAGTTGCGGAGCATGAAGTCCACATATTCTTTATGGAACTTGAATTTATGAAACAGCTCGGGGTCCGGTTCAAAATAGATGTACGTTCCGTTCTCTTCTTCGGTATCTCCGCTGTTGTCTTCCTTGAGTATGCCTTTTTCAAAAATCGCCTCGTGATATTTGCCGTCACGGTAACTGCACGCAATAAAACGCTGACTCAGTGCATTGACGGCTTTAAGGCCCACACCGTTCAGTCCCACACTGGCGGTAAACACGGCTGTGTCATATTTTGCACCTGTGTTCAACTGGGACACGGCAGGGATAAGACTGCCGAGCGGTATGCCTCGCCCGAAGTCACGGACTGATGCGCTCAGCTCATCATGTATCTCTATGTCAATACGCTTGCCGAAGCCCTCGTTAAACTCATCTATGCTGTTGTCTATCGTTTCTTTCAAGAGGACATAGATGCCGTCTTCCGCATGCGAACCGTCACCAAGACGTCCGATATACATACCGGGGCGCAACCGTATATGCTCCACGTCGTTAAGGTGGCGTATCTTGTCTTCGCCGTAATCCACGGCAGGTCTTTCCTGGTTTTCGTTTATCGGAAGTCTCTCTTCTTCGTTGTTGTAGTTATCAGGCATGTATTCTTTTAAATTGTGTTCAGTGTGTGATTGTTTTCTTGAAGCATCTTCTCCGGCGCGTGTGGGCCACCTCAAAGTATTCCCACTGTTTTTGCACCGCAGTGTTGAGCTCCAGCTCGGGGTTGCTCTCGCAATATGTGTATCCGTTGCGTATATATATGGGCAACAGGTCAGTGAAAAGCAGCGCATTGACACCCTTGTTCTGATATTCCGGTTTGATGGCCACGAGCAGGAGGTCCACGGTGTCGGGATGCCTGCCTTTGAGTGCCTTCAGTAGGTGATACCATCCGAAGGGGAAGAGTTTGCCCTTGGCCTTCTGGAGAGCCCTCGACAGGCTGTCCATACTGATGCCTATGCCTATCAGTTCGTTGTCGGCTGTCTCTATGGCCGACACCATCTCCAGGTTGAGCAAACCGAGGTAGGTCTTGACGTACTGGTCTATCTGGTCCTGCGTCAAGGCAACAAAACCGAAGAGGTCTTTGTAGCCCTCGTTTATCAGGTCAAATATGCGCTGGCCGTAGTTCTCGTCAGCTATCTTTTTCTTTGTCAGCTTCGTTGTGTGGAGGTTATATTTTTTCTTGACAATCTCGCTGATGCGCACCATTTTGTCGGGCACTTTGTCGGGCACGACCATACGGAATTCCACCCAGTCGGCAGCCTTTTCAAGCCCCATTTCCTCCATGTGTCTCGGATAATAAGGGTAATTGTATATCGTTGCCATCGTGCCGGGCAGGTCGTAGCCGTCCAGGAGCATACCCTCGGCATCCATATCCGTAAAACCGAGCGGCCCTTCCAGCTCCTCCATGCCGTGAGCCTTGCCGAAGTCCTCAACAGCGCACAGGAGAGCCTTGCTCACCTCAGGGTCGTCAACAAAGTCTATCCACCCGAAACGCACCGTGCGCTTGCCCCAGCGCTCATTGGCCCTGCGGTTGATAATGGCGGCAACGCGGCCTACAATCTTGTCTCCCCTGTATGCCAAATAGTATTCCGCATCACAAAACGCCATGGCCGGATTTTTGTCGGAGAAGGTATTCAGCATGTCTTCATAAAGGTCAGGCACCGAATAGAGATTGTCCTTATACATCTCGTAGTTGAAACGGATGAATTTTTTGAGATCTGCCTTACCTGTGACCTTTTTAATACATATATCCATCTGCATTAACTGTCTTGTCTGAATCGGCATCACCGCTGCGGCGGCAGCTTTTGCCTATATTCACAAAATATTTTACAAAGATAGTAAAATCAACAGAAAAAAACAACTTTTGCAGGCAAATAAAGAGCGACGCCATTTTGCTTTCTGCCCCCGGCTGCCGCTCCCTCATGGCGGCGGCCTACATTCCCGGCTTTCCCCGAAAGGCTCTCGGTTCCAAAGGCTGGAACGTAAGTTCCATGGGTTGGAACCTACATTCCGGCCCATGGAACCGAGAAACCCGCGAGACACCTTGATGCCGGCTTTACGCTGTTCCCCGACAGGAAGCGGTGCAGGCTATAATGGTGAAAACATCACAGTGAACATCGAGGCTGGCGCTAACGTCACACAGAACTAATCCGCCTGAGCGGACTAATCAGAATAACACAGAGGAGGGCCACAAGGTCCTCCTCTATGTTTTCACGGATTTCAGGCTTAGCCATTGTTTATTTGAAGTTTTTACATAATTTTGTCCCACGGATGATTTGTTTACGGACAGGATGAACATAGAAGACTATCGCGAATATTGCCTTTCGCTGGGTAATGATGTGGAAGAGAAGCTGCCATTCACGGCTTTCAGGCGTGCCTCCGGCGTACTTGCGTTTTACGTGCACGGGCATATGTTTTCATTTTTCGACTGTGACGACTTCAGCGTCATCACGCTCAAATGCCAGCCCGAACGCATCGAAGAACTGAAGGCACGGTTTGACTGTATCCGGAAGCCCTTTAACCTCTCGCCAAGACATTGGATTGGCGTAAACGCAGCAGAAGCCTCCGACAGTCTGCTGCAGGAACTTACCCTGAACTCCTACACAATAGTCAAAAATAAATATAAGCGATAATAGCACCAAATCTGTATATGGATACCATTCAGCACATCATCATTGACCATACACTGCAGAGAATCGGCGAGGCTGCCTTTGCCGACTATCTCTGTCACGCCTACTGCTACAACGGATATTGCACTTTCGAGCGCAACGGACAGGCGTTCCGATTTGAGGCGGGCGACTGTATGATTATAGCCCGCAGGGGTGACCTCGTGAAGGAGCTGCGGGAAAGTGAGGACTTTCAGGTGGATGCCATCTACGTAACGCAGCAGTTCATCGAGACAAGCACGCCGCAAAGCAACTACGGCATGCGCGGACACCTGTCGCTGTTTCAGAACCCCATCATGAAACTGACGGCGGAGCAACAGGACACTTGCCGGCGAAACTTTGACGCCGTAAAGCGCAGACTGGCTCAAACCAGCCACCGCTTCCGTCACGATGCACTGATGAATGCCGTGGAGTGCATGATTATTGACTTTTTTGACTTTCACGCCCGGCTCTACCCTGCCGACAAAATCAGTTCGCTGCAACATCAGCTCATGGAAGACTTTATCAACCTGTTGGAGCGTGGCGATTTCCGCATGAACCGTGACGTCAGCTACTATGCCGAAAAGCTCTGCGTCACCCCGAAGTATCTCTCAGAAGTATCAAAGAAAGTCAGCGGACTGCCCGCGGCTTTCTGGATTACCCGCTACGCCTCGTTGGACATCAGCCGGCTGCTGCGTGACCGCAGTCTCTCTTTTACCGACATCAGCAATATGTTTGGCTTCTCGTCACTCTCCCATTTCAGCCGCTATGTGCTGACGAACTTAGGCGCCAAACCGTCGGACTTCAGGGAATAGCGGTGCAACGCGCCACAGAAAGCCGGACGGCAAAACGGCCTCACGCGACTCAAGGGATAATAAGGGCACGTTTCCATTTATCACAAAACCGAGATTTTGGTAAAATCCCCCGTAATATGTGTTACTAAAGTTTCGGAAGATTGGCATACCTTTGCAGTTGTAAAAACGTAATATTATGGACTTCCGAATACAAGAACGCATGGAGTTGAAGGCTTTAGTAGACTTCTATGCGACTGAGACTGACAAAAACAACCAGGATTGCTATGTCGGGATCTTCCGCCCCGACATCAAACTTAACGTAAACTCCGGTGACAAACCGGGTATGCAGGAAACAGTACAATTATGGAGACTATCAAATTAAATAACGGCATAGAGATGCCGGCGTTGGGCTACGGTGTATTTCTGGTCAGCCCCGACGAGTGTGAGCGTTGCGTGAGCGATGCACTGAACGTAGGTTACCGGTTGATAGACACGGCACAAGCGTACCAAAACGAAGAAGGTGTGGGAAATGCCTGGCGCAAGAGTAGCGTGAAGCGCGAGGAACTGTTTCTCGTGACAAAGGTATGGATTTCAAACAACGGAGAGGAACGGGCAGCCAAGAGCATCGACGAGAGCCTGCGAAAGTTGCAGACTGACTACATTGACCTGCTGCTCATCCATCAGGCATACGGCGATGTGTTCGGCACATGGCGGGCTATGGAGAAAGCCTATCGCGCCGGCAAAGTGCGCGCTATCGGCGTGTCAAACTTCCAGGCAGGCCGATTCTTCGATTTCGCCCACTATGTTGAGTTGAAGCCAATGGTAAACCAGCTCCAGTGCAACACGCTCGTACAGCAGACGGGTATCCGTCCCATCCTGTCAGAGACCAGCACTAAGATGATGGCTTGGGGCCCTCTGGGCGGTCAGGGTGTAGATGGTATCGTGAAGAGCGATGTGCTGGCGGGCATTGGTGAAAAGTATGGCAAGACCGCCGCTCAAGTGGCCCTCCGCTGGCTCACTCAGCACAGTATTGTAGCCATACCCAAATCAACCCACAAAGAACGCATGGTGCAGAACATCGATATATTCGACTTTACCCTGACGGATGACGATATGGCCCAGATTGCCACGATGAACAGGCATGACACGGGCACCATCAATTTCGGCGATCCACAGTTTGTGAAATACCTTATCGAGAACTACGGATAAATGAAAAAGATTATTGTTATTATACTTGCAATATTGACTATGGAGACAGTAAACAGTCAAACGCTGACAGAGCGGCAAAAAGGATTGGCGGCATGTGCCTGCCTGATGGCACAGGGTGACCTAACGCGACTGGAGAATGAAATCCGCACAGCCCTCGACAACGGCGTCACCATCAACGAACTGAAAGAAGCATTCTCGCAACTCTATGCCTACACAGGCTTTCCACGCTCACTAAACGCACTGGGAATGCTGGGCAAGGTGCTGGAAAACAGACGGGCAAACTGGCAGGAGGGCAAGCCCTGGACACGTCCTGCAGAATGGGACGATGCCCGCAAAGCCTATGAATTGGGCGTAAAGAACCAGACGCAGCTGTCGGGCCGACCATTCAATTATGACTTCTGTCCGCAGGATGACTACTACCTGAAGGCACACCTTTTCGGCGACATCTTTGCCGGCGACCAGCTCTCTGCAGCCGACCGTGAGATAGTGACCGTAGCGGCCCTCAGCGGTCTCGAAGGTGTTGCGCCCCAACTTGCCGCCCACAAGCAAGGCGCAGTGAACATGGGCAACAGCCACGAACTTGTGGACGAGCTCTCGGCCTGGCTTGACACTCAGGGCTACACACTGCGTAGCAAATGGCCAAAAGGCGAGCCCAACCCATACGGAAAGTATTTCACAGGCCAGAGTTATCTGGCTGATGTCGGCGGTGGTGTGATGAATGTAACCTTCGAGCCTCGCTGTCGCAACAACTGGCATATACATCACAAGCAGGTGCAGGTGCTTATCTGTGTCGCCGGCCGAGGCTGGTATCAGGAATGGGGAAAGGAAGCTGTGGAACTCACTCCAGGGTCTGTCATTGCCATCCCTGCCGAAGTAAAGCATTGGCATGGAGCTGCCAGAAACAGCTGGCTCCAGCACCTCACCTATCATAAAGATGTTCAGCAAGGTGCATCAAACGAATGGCTGGAGCCAGTGAGCGATGACGCCTATAACGCACTGAAGCAAAAAGACTGAAAATAATAAACAGGTATCAGTCGCCGCCGACAGATATTTGGAATGGCGTACACGGCAATTCAGCCGTGGAAATAAGGCACGTTGACGGAGAACCGCCGACTATGCGTGTATTGGAGTGCAACGAATTTTCATTGCAGGGATAACTTTATAGAAAAAACAAAAACCACAAATCCATCATATCAAGACTGAATTTCACAAATTAAAAAAACAGTTTTAATCACTAACGAATCAAGGCCGCCAAATATAACAAAGAAGCAAAAAGACTGTAAAGTAAAAAAATATTAAAAAATACTTTGTCAAATCAAAAGTAAGAATTATTTTTGCGTAGTAATTTGCACGTAATGTACATAAACTAAAAAAAATAAAATATGAAAAAACTATTGCTTTCAATGGCTGCCGGCTTGATGCTGTGCGCTACAGTTGCAAATGCAGCTGAGTATGGTAGTAACGACAACAAAGCTCCCTACCTCTTCGTGGGCGTACAGGGAGGTGGTCAGACAACGTTCACCAACTATGACAACTCCAAATTAATCATGCCTTTCGGCGCAGTTTACTTCGGCGGTTACTACAATCCCGTGGTCGGTGGCCGTATCCATGCCAGCGGCTGGCGTGCCAAAGGCGGCTTTGAGACTTTGGACAGAACATATTATTACAACTATTACACAGCTAACGCTGACCTGTTGCTGAATGTCTCTAACCTTTTCTGGAAGAACGATTCACGCTTCTTCAACCTTGTATTGCTCGGTGGCGTCGGTCTGAATTACGCATGGCATAACGGCGACTTCACAAACATCATTGCAACATATCCCGCTCTCAGCGGTGACCATCCTACAGCATGGAAGAAGCACAACCTGGGTCACAACTTCCGTCTCGGTCTCCAGTTAGACCTGAACATCTCAAAACGCATCGGCGTAAACCTTGAGGTGACAGCCAACAACTTGAGCGACAAATTTAACTCCAAGTTCGCCAATGATGACGACTGGATGCTGACAGCAGGCGTAGGCGTAAGCTACAAGTTTGCTTACAAGAAAGTACAGCCCGTACAATACACTCCCGCGCCGAAACCGGCACCCGCACCCGTGGCTAAACCCGCGCCGAAACCGGCACCCGCACCTGTAGCTAAACCTGCGCCGAAACCGGCACCCGCACCGGCTCCTGCACCTGTAGTTAAGACCATAAAAGAAAACATCTTCTATGATATCCGTTCTTCACAGGTTCCTAAGAGCGAAATCGTGAAGGTTGAGCGTGTAGCTAACTTCTTGAAAGAAAACCCGGATGCCTCTGTTGAAATCTGCGGTTATGCTGACGTTAAGACTGGTAACCCGACCATCAACATGAAGTATTCTCAAAAACGCGCTAATGATCTGAAAACAATGCTGACACAAAAATACGGCATCAATGCAAGCCGCATCAACACAACCGCCAAGGGCGACACCGTACAACCGTTTGCTGAAAATGCAAAGAACCGTGTATCTGTTATAGTCGGCACTACAAAGAAATAACTTTATTAAATATTTAACTTTATAATATCCGGTAGCCAACTGGCTGCCGGATATTTTTTTACGCATACAATGAAAGCAAACACAACTGCACAAATTGTGCCATGACTCAAATCATCAGTCAAAACACCACTAAACAAAACACAATAAACCCTGTAGCCGGAAACAACGCCAAAATCTTACATAACAAAGAGGTTATCAAAACTTTTTAATACATATGCAACAGAAAAATAAAAGAAAGCAATGGAGGGGACGGAATATCCACTGGCGCCATTTTTCTTCAACTTCAGAGAAAAAACATCAATTTGACTTTCATGGTTTTTCACCAAGAAATTATGGTCTCCCCATACGCCCCGTTTGGCAAAAATAAAAAACCTAAAAAAATCTCACAAAATAAGGGTGATATCAAATTTTTTATATATATTTGCAAGTATAATTAAAAGAACATATCTAACTATCAACTAAAACATTCCTTTTTATGACAAAGAAAACTGTAAGGAGAAACATTGACGTCGTCTCCAAAGAGGAATGGAAAGCCCTCGTCAAGGCACAGGAACTAAACAGAACCCA
>CACXEH010000031.1 GCA_902766625.1 uncultured Bacteroidales bacterium
CAGGGCAGGCGCGGTCCTGCTGAGGAACTACGCCAAGCGGTACAAGGCAAAAAATCTGTGGGACATCATACACCGATGGGCACCGCCGCAGGAGAACGACACGGAAGCATACATACACTTTGTGGCACGACAGACGGGTATAGCCGCTGACGCTCCTCTCCGGCTGTACGGCGACCACAACGCACTTTCCGGCATCGTTGCTGCCATGGCGAGATATGAGTGCGGTGCAAGAGCGGACATCAACCTCCGGAACATAGAAAACGGATGGTCGCTCGTATAATCCGCACAAAACGCAGGAATATCGCAATAAAACTTATCAAAAAGTTTGTTTTTTAGCAATAAATCCGTAATTTTGCAAGACAAAAACCAACGGAGCATGTACATCATTAACATTTCCAGACTGCTGGGTATTATTCTGCTATCAACTGATTGTGGAAATGGGACGCATGCGTAAAACAGACTGAAAGAAAAGATACAATAAAGCCTTTCCCATTTCCACAAATGAGAGAGGCTTTTTTACAATAATTACAAGACAAAAGAAAAACAATATGGCAGACAGATTATTCATTTTCGACACCACACTGCGTGACGGCGAACAAGTACCGGGATGCCAGCTGAACACCGTTGAGAAAATCCAGGTAGCCAAAGCCCTGGAGCAACTCGGCGTAGACATCATCGAAGCCGGCTTCCCCATCTCCAGCCCGGGTGACTTCAACTCAGTGATAGAAATCTCCAAGGCCGTGACATGGCCCACCATATGCGCCCTGACACGCGCTGTAGAGAAAGACATCGACGTTGCCGCTGACGCTTTGAAATATGCCAAGCGCAAACGCATCCACACGGGCATAGGCACATCGGACTACCACATCAAATACAAATTCAACTCCACCCGTGACGCCATCATAGAACGCGGTGTGCAAGCCGTGAAATATGCCAAGAAATATGTAGAGGACGTGGAGTTCTACTGCGAGGATGCCGGGCGTACGGACAATGCCTATCTGGCCCAGGTTGTGGAGGCTGTCATCAAGGCGGGGGCCACAGTCGTCAACATCCCCGACACGACGGGCTACTGTCTGCCACAGGAATACTACGAGAAAATAAAATACCTTATGGAGCATGTTGACGGCATCCACAAAGCCGTCATCTCCACACACTGCCACAATGACCTCGGCATGGCCACCGCAAACACATTCAGCGGTGTCATGGGCGGCGCGCGCCAAGTAGAGGTCACCGTCAACGGCATCGGCGAACGCGCCGGCAACACATCACTGGAAGAAATAGCCATGATACTGAAGTGCCACAAGGGGCTCGGCATCGACACAAATATCAATACCGCGAAAATATACCCCACAAGCCGCATGGTATCCAGTCTGATGAACATGCCCGTGCAACCCAACAAAGCCATCGTGGGACGCAACGCCTTCGCCCACTCATCGGGCATCCACCAGGACGGAGTGCTGAAAAACGTGCAGACCTATGAGATTATGGACCCGCACGATGTGGGTATCGAAGACAACGCCATCGTACTGACCGCCCGCTCGGGCCGTGCGGCACTCAAACACAGGCTCAATGTCAACGGTGTTGAACTGGACGAGAAAAAACTGGACAAAATATATGAGAAATTCCTGCAACTGGCTGACCAGAAGAAGGAAATCAGTGATGCAGATGTGCTGATGCTGGCCGGAGCCGACACCGCAGAAAGCCATGGTGTGAAACTCGACTTCCTGCAAGTCACCACCGGCAAGGGCGTAAAGAGCGTCGCCAGCATAGGTCTTGACATCAGCGATCAGAAGTTTGAGGCAGCCGCCTCCGGCAATGGTCCCGTCGATGCAGCCATCAAAGCACTCAAGAAAATCATCCAGAAACAGATGACACTAAAGGAATTTACCATACAAGCCATCTCCAAAGGCTCTGACGATGTGGGTAAAGTACACATGCAAGTTGAATATAACGGCTCGGTGTACTACGGCTTCGGCGCCAACACCGACATTGTCACCGCCAGCGTGGAAGCGTATATAGACTGTATCAACAAATTCAAGAAATAAACACCATCGCGTAATACCGCTATCAGGAAAAAGAAAAACAGACATGAACACACTCTTTGACAAAATATGGGACCGACACGTTGTGCAAGTCGTAGATGACGGCCCCACGCAACTATACATTGACCGTCTCTATGCCCACGAGGTTACTTCACCGCAGGCATTCGACACCCTGAGAGACAAGGGCATCAAAGTGTTCCGGCCAGAGAAAATCATCGCCATGCCTGACCACAACACGCCCTCCGACCAACAGGAATGCATCAATGACCCTGTAGGCCGTAAGCAGGTGGAGACACTGAAAAAAAACTGTGAGGAATTCGGCATCAGGCACTTCAGCATGGGCAGCAAGGACAATGGCATCATCCATGTCGTAGGTCCGGAAAAAGCCCTGTCACTGCCGGGCATGACCATTGTGTGCGGAGACTCCCACACTTCCACTCACGGTGCGGTAGGTGCCATCGCCATGGGCATCGGTACATCTGAAGTAGCGCAGGTACTCGCATCACAATGCATCCTGCAATCCAAGCCCAAGACCATGCGCATCAACATAGAAGGCACACTGCCTAAAGGTACGACCGCCAAAGACGTGGCACTCTACATCATGGCACAAATGACGACCAGCGGTGCCACAGGCTACGCTGTGGAATATGCCGGCAGCGCTATACGAAACATGAGCATGGAGGGGCGACTGACACTGTCCAACCTCTCTATCGAAATGGGCAGCCGCGCAGGACTGATTGCCCCTGACGATACCACCTTTGCCTATCTGAAAGACCGCGAATACGCTCCAAAGGGTGAAGCATGGGACAAAGCCGTAGAAGAATGGCGCAAACTGAAGAGTGACGACAACGCCATATTTGACAAAGAAGTCACCTACAGAGCCGAGGACATCGCTCCACGTATCACCTACGGCACCAACCCGGGCGCAGGCATCGCCATAGACGAAACCATACCGACACTGGAGGAAATACCCGCAGCCGACAAAGAACAGTTTATCAACATGCTGGACTACATGCAATTCCAACCCGGTCAGAAACTGGAGGGAACACCTGTGGACTACTGCTTCCTGGGCGCATGCACCAACGGGCGCATAGAAGACTTCAGAGCATTTGCCTCCGTAGTCAAAGGCAAGAAGAAAGCTGACAACGTCGTGGCTTGGCTGGTACCCGGTTCATGGCTTGTGCGCCAGCAAATCATTGACGAAGGCATTGACAAAGTGCTGGAAGAAGCGGGTTTTGAACTGCGACTGCCCAGTTGCTCGGCATGTCTGGCCATGAACCCCGACAAAGTACCGGCAGGCAAACTGTCGATATCCACCTCCAACAGAAACTTCGTCGGCAGGCAAGGCCCAGGCGCAAGGACGGTATTGGCATCGCCATTGGTGGTAGCCGCCAGTGCAATAACAGGAAAAATAACAGACCCACGTAAACTTTAAGCCATGGCAAAAGAAAAATTCAACATTATACAAAGCACTTGCATCCCTATCGCTATTGACAACTGCAATACGGACCTTATTATACCCGCCCGATATCTGGCAAGCACGACACGCGACCCCGAATTTTTCGGCGAGGCATTCATGCATGACCTGCGCTATGACGCGACAGGCAAAGCCATTGCCGACTTTGTCATGAACCAGCCCGACTTCAGCGAGGCACCTCATAAAGGCGTCCACGAGATCATTGTCGGCGGTCAGAACTGGGGCTCCGGCTCATCGCGCGAACACGCCGCATGGGCCATAGCAGGCTATGGCGTAAGAGTAGTCATCTCGTCCAGCTTCGCGGACATCCATAGAAACAATCTGCTGAACTGCTTTGTCCTGCCCGTCATCGTCAGTAAAGCATTCCAGCAAGAACTCTTTGCAAGCATCGCCGCAGACCCGAAGACCGAAGTAAAAGTAGATGTGCCCGCACAGACCGTCACCAACATGGCAACAGGCAACAGCGAGCATTTTGATATCAACGCATACAAAAAGTACTGTCTGATGAATGCCTATGACGACATCGACTTCCTGTTGTCAAACAAAGATAAGATAGAACAATTTGAACAACGGCAATGAAAGCAGACCTCCTGAGACATACACCTGTCAAGATTGAAATCATGGACACCACGCTGCGCGACGGTGAACAAACCAGCGGCGTGTCGTTTGTGCCACATGAAAAGCTGATGATAGCGCGCATGTTGTTGGAAGAACTCTGCGTGGACCGCATAGAGATAGCCTCAGCACGCGTTTCGGACGGTGAACTGGAAGCAGCCAAGAACATCTGCCGCTGGGCGAAGAGCAAAGGGCTGCAGGACAGAGTGGAAATTCTGGGATTCGTGGACGACGGCACTTCGCTGAATTGGATAGAAGAAGCCGGCGGCAGAGTCATCAACCTCCTGACCAAAGGTTCATTGAGACATTGTGAAGGACAGCTGAAAAAAACGCCGCAGGAACATCTTAGAGACATACAGGCAAACATAAAACTTGCTTTGGACAGAGGATTTGAGGTCAATGTGTATCTCGAAGACTGGAGCAATGGCATGAAAGACAGCCGGGACTATGTGTTCCAGCTCATGGACGGTCTGAAAGACTGCGGCGTACGGCGTTTCATGCTCCCTGACACACTGGGCATCCTCAACCCTTTGCAGGTTATGGAATACTTCCGGCAAATGACCCAGCGCTATCCCGAGCTACACTTTGACTTCCACGCTCACAATGATTATGACCTTGCCGTAAGCAATGTCCTTGCTGCCGTATTCAGTGGTGCAAAAGGTCTGCATACCTCCATCAACGGACTAGGCGAGCGTGCCGGCAACGCACCTCTGGCAAGCGTTGAAGCTATACTAAAAGACCATTTCAATGCCAGCACCAATATTAACGAGGAGAAACTAAACAAAGCCAGCCATATCGTAGAGAGCTATTCCGGTATCGCCATACCACCCAACAAACCCATTGTCGGCAGCAGTGTGTTTACTCAAGTAGCAGGCATCCATGCTGACGGCGACAACAAAAACAACCTTTACTGTAATGACCTCCTGCCCGAGCGCTTCGGGAGGAAGAGAGAATACGCATTGGGGAAAGCCAGCGGCAAAGCCAACATCCGCAAGAATCTTGAGGAGCTGGGACTTGAACTCAGCGAAGAGGCCATGAAAAAAGTCACGCAACGCATTATTGAACTTGGCGACAAGAAAGAATTGGTCACACAGGAAGACTTGCCTTATATTGTCAGTGACGTACTCAAACACACCACTATAGAGGAACGGGTGAAACTGGTCAGCTACATGGTCTCCACTGCATACGGACTTAAGCCTGTTGCCAGTGTAAGGTTGGAAGTCAACGGCACCATCTATGAAGAAACAGCCACGGGCGACGGACAGTATGATGCCTTCGTACGCTGCGTACGACACATCTATAAGAACAAGCTAAAGCGAGACTTTCCGTGGTTGTCAAACTATATGGTTTCCATTCCACCCGGCGGCAGAACAGACGCATTGGTACAAACCACGATAGAATGGCAATATCATGACAAAACCTATCGCACACATGCCCTTGATGCAGACCAAACTGAAGCCGCAATAAAGGCAACTATAAAATTACTGAACATGATCAACAATTAAAAACATAATAATATGAAACTTAAAATAGCAGTTTTAGCAGGCGATGGTATCGGACCTGAAATTATGGAACAAGGTGTAGCCGTCATGGATGCTGTTGCCAAAAAATTCGGACATGAAATAATATACACAGAAGCACTCTGCGGTGCACATGCAATAGATGAGGTCGGCGACCCCTTCCCAGAAGAGACATTTAAGATATGCGAAGAGGCCGACGCAGTATTGTTCGCTTCAGTCGGCGATCCGAAATTTGACAATGACCCAACAGCTAAGGTACGTCCAGAACAAGGTCTGCTCGCCATGCGCAAGAAACTGGGATTGTTCGCCAACATTCGCCCTGTCACGACATTTGACTGTCTGGTACACAAGAGTCCGTTAAAAGACGACATCGTCAAAGGAGCGGACTTTATCTGCATCCGTGAACTGACTGGCGGTATGTATTTCGGCAAAAAGCAAGAACCCGCCACAAATGGGCAGACTGGCGTTGAAGATGCTTTAGACACCAACTACTATAGTCGTCCGGAAGTAGAGCGGATTCTCAAAGTAGCCTATCAGTACGCCCGTCAGCGCCGCAAGCACCTGACCGTAGTAGACAAAGCCAACGTGCTGGCATCATCACGCCTGTGGCGCAAAGTGGCACAGGAAATGATGACGGACTATCCTGACGTTACGACAGACTTCATGTACGTTGACAATGCCGCCATGCGAATGATTCAAGAGCCCACATTCTTTGATGTCATGGTGACAGAAAACACTTTCGGCGACATCCTGACAGACGAAGGTTCCTGTATCACAGGCTCCATGGGGCTACTCCCGTCTGCCTCTACTGGCACATCAACACCTGTATTTGAACCCATCCACGGTTCATGGCCACAGGGTAAAGGCCTAAACATTGCCAACCCATTGGCTCAGGTTCTTTCTGTTGCCATGCTTTATGAATACTTCAACCTGAAAGATGAAGGCGCACTGATAAGAGAAGCCGTTCAGGCATCATTAGACCAAAACATCAGGACGCCTGAGATTCAAATTCCAGGCGGTGCAAAATATGGCACCAAAGAAGTCGGCGCATGGCTGGTGGAATACATCAACAACAAGTAACAAACTATTCATTAACGCAAAGAGGCCGCCAATAATTATTGACGGCCTCTTTGTATATGAAACAGGATACTTATTTCTCTAAAAAGTCACTTACATAATAGATATTGCCTGTAACAAAGACTACCAACAACTTATTCTTATAGACAATCGTACCTTCGGGCTCCTCGGTTATGCCTGCACCGCCGATGGAATACTCCTTCTCCACCTTACCCGTCTTAGAATTGATGATGATAAAATTGGTCTCATCTTGTTTACAACCAAAAGCCTGGCAAAGTTTCCCTTTATAAAATATCGCACCCTGAGTAGCCACACGGAAAGGTAAACAAAATTCACTGACACAATTCTTATAATCTAATGTGACATCGCCTTCCTTTACATCAGGCAGTTCAAATTGAACATAGCGCAACTGATTACCATTGTCAGCCTTGTTCCAAGAATGACGAGTGTAGCCGGTAATCCACAACTTATTATCTTTACCATTGACAATCAAGTTTGTGTAATAATAACTTGCCTCATCACTATTGGGCAGATAAATCGTCTGTACCTTCTGCACAGCATATTTTCCATTCGACTCCGTCACACGATAAGTGATAATACGCTGGTCACGCTCAGAACTGACATACAAGAGAGGGAATTTATCCTTCTTGTCAAACTTCTTTTTGCCGAAATTAACATTATTGCAATGTATCACGGGCTCCGGCTCAAGTTCAATCTGCTGAATACGTTTTTGCTGCTTGAGATCGTATATCTCAATCAGCGGATTGGCGTTACGAAACTGAAAAAGCAGATTTTTGTAGCATGCAGCACCTTGACGAGGCTGCTTGGTCAAAGTCACACGCTCTTCAGTCATGAACGGTTTGACCTGCGCTTGCAGCCCTGCTGCACAACCAAACAATAAAATAGATAACAATATCTTCTTCATACGGATAAATTTATTACGTTAAATTCCATACAAAATTAATTGCTTTTGGAAAAATAGCCATGCTTTCAGCGCATTTCTTCGTATCTTTGTATAATATTTAACCCTTCATCCAGAAAGATGATTTCCGTCAACAACCTGAAAGTTGAGTTTGGTGTCAAACCATTGCTCTCTGATGTTTCCTTCGCCATCAGCGATAAAGAACATGTAGCACTGGTCGGCAAAAACGGCGCAGGAAAATCTACGCTGCTGAAAATCATGGCAGGGCTCCAAAAGTCCACGTCAGGTAACGTCAGCGTACCGACAGGACAAACTGTCGGTTATCTGCCACAAACCATGAAGATTGTTGACAGCCGCACCATCAAGGAAGAAGTCGCACTGGCTTTTGACAATATTAAGGATTTGAAAGAAGTAATAGAGCGACTTGGAAATCAACTGGCTTCACGCACAGACTACGAAAGTGAAGAATATACCCAACTCATAGACAAACTGTCGCACGCCACCGAGCGACTGAACATGCTTGGTGGACAAAACTATGAAGCCGAATTGGAACGTACGCTGACAGGACTTGGTTTTGAACGTAAGGACTTTGGGCGTCCTACCAAAGAACTGAGCGGAGGCTGGCGCATGCGCATAGAATTGGCAAAACTATTGCTTCGAAAACCTGACATCCTACTGCTGGACGAACCGACCAATCATCTGGACATATGGTCAATCGAATGGCTTGAGAAATTTCTATCTCAAAGCCCCAGTTCAATAGTATTAGTCAGCCACGACCGTGCTTTCATCAACAATATTACCAATAGAACATTGGAAATTGAATGTGGAAAGCTCATTGACTACAAAGTTAAATACGACGACTATGTCACTTTGCGTGCAGAACGTCGCGAGGCGCAACTACGAGCCTACGAAAACCAGCAAAAGGAAATCGCAGACATCAAAGAGTTTATTGAGCGTTTTCGCTACAAACCCACGAAAGCCGTACAGGTACAAAGCCGCATTAAACAACTGGAAAAGATTGTTCCCATTGAGGTAGACGAAGTTGACAATTCTTGCCTCCATCTTAAATTTCCTCCATGCAATCGTAGCGGTGACTATCCTGTAATATGTGACGACGTACGGAAAGATTACGGCGCACACACTGTATTTGACCATGTCACTTTCACTATCAAGAGGGGCGAGAAAGTGGCTTTCGTGGGCAAAAACGGCGAAGGAAAATCCACGCTCGTAAAGTGTATCATGAATCAAATACCATTCACCGGTGAACTGAAAATCGGCCACAACGTGGAAATAGGTTATTTCGCACAAAATGAAGCTCAACTGCTTGATGATAACGTCACCGTTTTTGAAACCATTGACAATGTGGCCAAAGGTGACATCCGCACAAAAATACGTGACATCCTCGGTGCATTCATGTTTGGAGGAGAGGCATCAGACAAATATGTCAAAGTTCTTTCAGGTGGTGAGAGAAGCCGTTTGGCAATGCTCCGTTTATTGCTGCAGCCCTTTAACATGCTTATTCTTGACGAACCTACCAATCATTTGGACATGCGCACGAAGAAAGTACTGAAAGAAGCCATTAGCAACTTTGACGGAACAGCCATCATTGTGAGCCACGACCGCAGTTTCCTTGACGGACTGGTCAGCAAAGTATATGAATTTGGCGGCGGTAAAGTCATCGAACATCTCGGAGGTATATATGACTTTCTCAACGCTAAAGAAGTCAGTTCTTTTCAGGAATTGGAGAGGACGCAAGCGTCAAATGTTGCCCGAAATACCTTAGAAACGTCAGAAAAAGCGAATTCACAAGGTGTCTTAGATTGGGCAGCGCAGAAAGAATTGAGACGGAAGGAACAAAAACTGAAACGCCAGATTAAAGAATGTGAAAACAGTATCGAAGAACTGGAAGCCTCTATTCATATTTTGGAAGATAAGATGAACACACCTGAGGGTGCCTCAGACTTGACTATAATAGAACAGCACGCCAGACTCTCCCGGCAACTTGAAAATACTATGGACGAGTGGACGTTGGCTTCGGAAGAATTAGAACAATTAAACACACTACAATAATGAAAAGACTTGAGTCATTAGATGCATTGCGAGGCTTCGACATGATTTTCATCATGGGTGGATCCTCACTCGTTGTTGCCATAGCGCAACTTTTTCCCGACTCCTCCATCTGGGTTGCCATTGGAGAACAAATGAGCCATGTATCATGGGACGGACTGCGCCACCACGACACCATCTTCCCCTTGTTCCTATTTATTGCCGGCATCTCTTTTCCCTTCTCCCTCAACAAGCAATTGGAAAACGGGAAAAGTATACAGGACATCTACCTGAAAATTATCAGAAGAGGCTTAATGCTTGTATTTCTCGGTTTAGTCTACAACAACCTCATGAAGTTTGAGTTTGATACCCTGCGTTTCTGCAGCGTATTGTCGCGAATAGGTTTAGGATGGATGTTCGGTGCATTAATTTTCACTTCCGTCAAGAGCAACAGGATACGCGCTGCCATTATTGCCGGAATTCTTCTCGGTTACTGGCTCATTACTATACTTATCCCCGCACCTGATGCCAACGGGGCTGATGTGTTCAGCAAACAAGGCAACATCGCCTGTTATTTGGACAGGGTCATATTGGGACGACATTGCTATAGACCTGAATACGATCCTGAAGGTTTGTTTTCTACTATTCCAGCCATCGCAACGGCATTACTGGGCATGCTGAGCGGTGAATTAGTCAGAAAAGAAAACCTCAGCGGAAATCAAAAGGTCCTCTATCTGGCAACAGCAGGCATTATTATGGCTCTCATAGGCTGGGCATGGAACTTTATCTACCCCATTAACAAGGCCCTGTGGTCCAGTTCTTTTGTATGCGCCGTCGCAGGATATTCTCTCCTGATGTTTGCACTGTTTTATTATATCATTGATATCAAAGGGTGGCGCAAATGGGCAAAATTCTTTGTCGTTATTGGCATGAACTCTATTACCATCTACCTCGCACAGCGTTTCTTCCCGTTTTGGGAACCCCAACACAGACTGCTTGACGGCATCATTAATCTCTTCCCTGACGTATTACACCAAGTCATGGTTGAACTGACATATATACTCACATGTTGGGCATTTCTGTATTTCCTGTACAAACACAAAATTTTCTTTAAAGTATAATTCTCCTATAAACCATGCCACTCAGACTCCCAGACAAATTGCCTGCCATTGACATCTTGGCAAGAGAGAATATCTTTGTAATAGATGAAACACGAGGGCACTCTCAGCAGATTCGTCCGCTGAATATCGTCATTCTCAACCTAATGCCTCTCAAGATAACCACTGAGACCGATTTGGTCAGATTGTTATCCAACAATCCGCTCCACATTGAGTTGACTTTCATGAAACTGAAAAGTCATACCTCAAAGAACACACCCATTGAACACATGCAGATGTTTTATAAGGACTTTGACAAGCTGAGAGAACAAAAGTTCGACGGTATGATTATCACAGGTGCCCCTGTCGAGCAAATGGAATTTGAGGAAGTTAATTATTGGGACGAAATAAAGGATATTTTTTCATGGGCACGCACACACGTCACATCTACACTATACATTTGTTGGGCGGCTCAGGCCGGGTTGTACTACCATTACAACATACCCAAATATCCTTTAAAGAAAAAAATGTTCGGAATCTTTGAGCAGCATGCTGTCCGCAAGGAAGCTTACCCTATTTTCCGCGGGTTCGATGACACATTCGACATGCCCCACTCCCGTCACACCGAACTTCACCGCGAAGACATTATCAATTGCCCTGACATCACACTGCTCGCCGAATCAGAAGAAAGTGGCGTCAGCATCGTGATGGCACGCGAAGGACGTGAGTTTTATATCACTGGCCACATGGAATACAATCCTGAAACCCTTGACACTGAGTACAAGCGCGACCTGGGTAAGCGCAGCGATGTAGATATGCCCAAGAATTATTATATTGACGATGACCCTGCCAAAGGTCCGAAAGTAACCTGGAGAGCGCATGCCAACCTGTTGTTCAGCAACTGGATTAACTATTATGTTTACCAAACGACACCGTACGACATTACGCAAATCAAGTAAATGAGAGCCATAGAACTCCTGTCTCCAGCGCGCAACGCAGAATGTGGTATCGAAGCCATACGCTGTGGCGCTGATGCTGTGTATATCGGAGCTCAGGCGTTCAGTGCAAGAGCTGAAGCGACCAACTCTGTTGAGGACATCAAACGGCTTACAGACTTCGCACATCTTTATGGTGCTAAAGTATATGTCGCTTTCAACACCATCTTATATGAGGATGAATTGGAGGACGCCCGCCGATTGGTCGAAGCACTTGCCAATGTCGGTATTGACGCTCTTATAACCCAAGACACGGCATTAATTCAAATGAATTTGCCGCTACCTCTCCATGCCAGCACACAAATGGACAACCGCACACCAGAGCAGATACAGTTTCTCAAAGACTGCGGTTTTACACGTGTTATCCTTGCACGTGAATTGGGCATAACAGATATCGCCTCCATTCACAAGAAAAACCCCGATGTCGAACTGGAAGTTTTTGTTCACGGCGCTTTATGTGTCAGTTATAGCGGCCGATGCTATGCATCACAATATTGTTTCGGGAGGAGTGCCAACAGAGGCGAATGTGCCCAGTTCTGCCGTCTGCCTTTTGACATGGAAGATGCCGATGGAAATAAAATCATTGAGAATCAGCATCTGCTCTCGCTCAAGGACATGAACAGAAGTAAGTATCTTGAAGAACTCATTGATGCCGGTGTCAGTTCTTTCAAGATTGAAGGACGACTGAAGGATATCACTTATGTCAAGAATATTACAAGTTACTACCGCCAAAAAATTGACGAGATACTTCAACACAGGAACGACTGTACCAGGCTGTCCTTTGGCAGAAGCGATATCCCCTTCAAGCCCGATCCTCAGAAAACTTTCAACAGAGGCTTTACAGACTATTTCCTGCATGGTCGCACAAAGGATATTTTCTCCTTCAATACGCCCAAAGCGTTAGGTGAGCCTGTCGGAGAAGTCAAGGATATTTACGACAAGTCCATCCGTGTAACAGGTGTCGCCTCTTTTACCAATGGCGACGGCCTGTGTTTCTTCGATAAACAGAAAAAACTGCAAGGATTCAGGGTAAACCGGGTACAAAATAACATGCTCTTCCCTAACATTATGCCTGAAGGACTGACACGGCATACCACACTTTACCGCAATCACGACGAGGCTTTCCTGAAGGAATTACTCAAGAATGATATCAAGCGGACTATTGACGTTGATATCCTCCTGACTGAAACAGAAAACGGCTTCAGACTTTCTATGACTGATGAAATGGGGCTATCCGCTGAACAGCATTTCGAAATTCCCAAGGCACCAGCCCGCACACCTCAAGACCAACGGCAGAAGGAAGAGCTCAGCAAACTTGGAGGAACGATTTTCTCCGTCAGGAAAATAGACATCCAATGCTCGACCGAATACTTCATTCCTGCCTCCTTATTGTCAGACTGGCGCCGACAGGTTGTCCTACAACTCCATCAGTGCCATACAGCCCTATCCCGCAATGCATCTGCACCAATTCAGGGAAAAACAACTGTTTATCCACTCGGCGAACTGGACTACTCCTACAATATCTCTAACTCTCAGGCTAAAGCTTTCTACTTGGAACATGGTGCGAACGGTGTATCACCTGCATTTGAGATAGCACCACCGGAGAATGCCCTCATCATGACTTGCAAGCACTGCCTACGCTATGCGTTAGGCATCTGCAAGAAAGAGACGGCACCGCACAATGACCCACTCACAGAACCTCTCTACCTGCGACTCAATGATGGGAAGCGGTTTAAATTGAAATTTGATTGCCACAACTGCCAAATGCTCATTTATGCGATACATTAAACTATTCGCCACACTCTTGGC
>CACXEH010000032.1 GCA_902766625.1 uncultured Bacteroidales bacterium
GAGCTACATCGCAAGCAACCTGAAATACCCGTCAGCCGCCCAAGACCAAGGCATACAAGGTCTGGTTATGTTACGTTTCGTCGTAACAGGCACTGGCGAAGTCGGTGAAATACAAGTGCTCAAATCACTGGATCCAAGTTGTGACCGCGAAGCTATCCGTGTGGTTAAATCACTTCCAAGATTTACACCCGGCCGCAAGCAGGGACAGCCTGTTAACGTATGGTTCCAACTTCCCATAAGATTTGAGCTGAGATAGTTTTCTATAATTCAGCCCATAAGACGGAGGCTCTCGCTGGTGAGAGCCTCCGTCTTATGGATTTATCACTTGCTGACCTGGAAGCGGTAGTGGCCTTGCGGAACCGTTTTCTGCTCATGGGTTACAGGAAGTGTCACAGTCGCCGATGCACCGACAGGAACGATGAGGTCTATCACCGCCTCCCGGGCATTATTGTGAATAGTAGAAGACACTTTCCCGTAAGGACTCTGGATGCTGTAGCTGACCTCATTGAGACCGTCAATCAGTACCGGACGGACAAAGAAATGCTTGTATCCGGGTTGATGCTCGTCAATTTGAAGTCCGGCGAGATGGCGATAGAGCCATACCAAACCACCGCCGAACATAGGATGGTTATGTGAATCCTTGCCATTCCACTGCTCCCATGTCACCGTAGCCCCCTGAGCAATCCAATGGCCGAAACTTGGAAAATCAGTCTGATTAATGACCGTATATGCCACATCAGCCATATCGTTCTCCACCAACACCTCAAAGAAGAATCGTGCGGCAACAAAGCCCGTGTTGATGTGTCCCTTATATTTTACCATGATTTCATGGCGGAGCGTGTTAATAACATCCTGACGGACATCGTCAGGCACACCCATACGCAATGCATAAACATTGCATCCGAAATCGCCGTAAGTCTTATTTTCCGAATCATAGAATTTCTTATGGAAAGCCCTCTTTATGCTATTTGCCAATTCCTGATAGTGCCTGACGTCGGCCGTCTTACCCAATGCTCGGGCTGCACGTGACGTGTAGTCCAGACATAGCCACATGAAAAACGTATGTACTAATTCCGCTGAGGGCAACTGGAACGCCGGAGCCCAATCGCCGAGATTAAACCATTTGTTAGGTTTGTCACTGTGTGGGTTCGCCATCTGCTGAAACATTGTGCTGTCGGGAGTCAGCCATGTAAACATTTGGTCCGCCTGCATTTTCATAGGTATATAACACTGCTCCAGCATCTGACGGTCAGCATAATGCAAGTAAAAACTCCACGGCATAACGTTCATGGCAGCTCCCCATGCCACACCACCGCCACAGCCAGGTTGCCACGGCGCACCGTTGGGCACATAGCCTGTCAGGATGTTCTGGACATCGCGTATGTCACGAATCCATTTCTGATAAAAAGCCGCAGCATCGAAGTTAGACATAACCATGTCGCAGGCTATCTGTCCGTCACCCGTATAAGGAGAACGCTCTCTGTGAGGGCAGTCACTAGCTATACAGCCGTGCATATTATCCAGTTGTGATTGTTGCCATATTGTGACAATTTTATTCAAGAGCGCATTGCTGGAATGAAACTTCGCATTTAAGGGCACGTCAGTATTGACCGCTTCTGCACACAGTTGGCTGGCTTCAAGATGTTTCAGGCCCTTGATGACGGCTTTGGAAAAGACGTACCATGTAAAACGAGGTGCATATGTCACAGGTGAGGAATCCTTGAAAATGTATCGGTGAACACCCAACGGCGACTCGCAAATATATTTTATGTCCAAAGTGTCGCCCTTCTGCGCTTTGACGCCATTGACACGTATCCATCCCGAAATCTCCTTGCCGAAATCCACTTCATAAGAGCCGTCGGCGAGGCGTTTTAAGGATACAGGAGACAACACTTCCGTAATTTTGTCAGACGGAGAAGACTGTGCAGACAATTTCCCCTCGGGCTTTACCGCAGCGACCGACGGCATCCAGTCTGTGACATCACATTCAGTCGCAGACCAAGACGGTGTTTCCGCATTGGCATCATATAGTTCTCCTTCATACGGCCCGTTCTTCAATATGGCTGACGGTTTGGTCTTCCAGGATGTATCCGATACGACCAACTCCTCTGAACCATCTTCATATTCAATCCGGAGCTGACACAAAAGACAAGGTTTACCGAAGGTACAAACCCAATGACAGGCACAATCATAGAAACCGTTACCCAATATCACACCTACGACGTTATTGCCTTTACGAAGTTGTGAGGTAACATCATAAGCCATATACAACACACGGTAATCGCGGAAATGATCATCCAAAGCAATACCCGCAGTCTTAATGCCAGGGCGACTGGTGTAATTTGTAAAATTAGGAACAAGATAGTCGTCACCGACACGCTCACCGTTCATATATAACTCAAAATAGCCCAGACCTGATATAAACATCTTAGCCTGTTTGACTACTTTATTGATTTGGAACTTCTTTCTCAACAATGGTGCCTTTTTGTCAAAAGGAGCACTTATCCACCGGGCTTTCCACTCTGCCGGATTCAGCAATCCCATGCCCCAATGCACAGGCTCACTCCATTTCGAGACTTTGTTTTTCAAATTCCACACACGTACACGGCACCAATAGTCCTGTCCGCTGCGGAGAGCCTTGCCAGCATAAGGTATCAGGTAGGACGCATCACCCATACGCTTTCCCGTGTCCCATGCGTCACATTTACCTTTAAGCAATGCCCTTAACGTTGTTGCCACCTGAATCTGATATGCACGCTGTCCTTCACCCTTGGCAGTGGGACTTGATGGCATATTAACCCATGAGATGCGAGGATGAGGCACATCCAACACTGCAGGATTAATCATATGTTCCACTCTCAGGGAAGAGACCTGGAGCTGAGCAAACGAAACAATACTCAGCATCAAGGACAAACAAATAAAATTTAATTTCATCATTATCTCTGTTATAGAGTCTTGCGCAAGGCGTCTGACCATATCTTATAACCTTTTTCCTTCAGATGAAGGCCGTCGGAGGTCAATTCCATACGGAGAGCATTAGAACCATCTTCTTTGAATAAAGGAAAGAGGTCAATGTATTTAACCGCATAGGTCTTGGCTAAACGTTGCA
>CACXEH010000033.1 GCA_902766625.1 uncultured Bacteroidales bacterium
ACCTTCAGGGCAGGCGCCTGACGGAGCCGCGGAAGGGCGTGAACATCATCCGCTACAACGACGGCACGGCAAGGAAAGTGCTGAAATGAATAATAGAAAGTTATACCATTAATACTTGCCTATAAATCTTTGCCATGTATCTTCATGGGGAAGAATTATGCTAAGGAACATTCAAAACCAATGGCGTTGACAGCGTCAATAACTGTCTGGCTATCGTGTGTGCCTGAGACATAGGCTTTGCCGTTGGTAAGGTCGACATCAACTTCCTCCACTCCGGCAATGGCAAGGATGCATTTTTCCACACTGCTTTTGCAATGATTGCAATTCATGCCGCTGACGTTGTATATAATAGTCGGATTACCGTCTGCCTTGCAGTGATGCTCCTGTTTCAGAGAATGGGAGCGGTGTAAACGCAATATGAAGGCATTGATGAGGAGAGCAGAAAAGACAATGATACATATCCAATTCCATACTGTCAGGCAATGGGCACAGTGAGCTGCCTCGGTGAAGTTGCTGCTGACGGCGAACCATGTCTGCGGGAGCAGATAGTCAATCATCAGGCCGAAAACGACGGCACCGATGATGATGGACAGAATATATAGCCGCAGGGTATGCCTGCCGAAAGTCTTGCCAATGACCAGAATGCTGGCACTGTTGACAGCCGGACCTGCCATGAGCAGTACAAGGGCGGCACCGGGTGTCAGTCCTTTTGCCATCAGCGAGACTGCGATGGGTATGGAGCCCGTGGCGCATACGTACATGGGTATGGCAACAGCCAGGACGATAATCATGTTCAGCAGTTTGTACTCATGAAGTGCAGCGAGCCATTCATTAGGGATAGCCACAGTGATGAGCGCTGCAATGAGTAAACCGATGACAAGCCATTTGCCCACGTCTTGGAACATGTCGACAAAACCATAGCGCAAGGCACCGATAAGTTTGTTGGTAAAAGAGTCATTGGGAAGTTCATGATGTCCTGCACAACAAGAATCTCCGCAGTCGCAAGGGGTATCAGCATCTTGGTTTGCTGTTTTGGCAGAGATGTGCTCGTCGTCTTTGGCATAGCGGTTGACCATCCAGCCTCCGAAGATGGCTGTGACAAGTGCAGCGATGGGACGGATAACGGAAAAGGGCAGGCCCATGAGGGAGTAGGTGGCAGCGATAGAGTCAACGCCAGTCTGTGGTGTCGCGATGAGAAAACTGGTGCAGGCACCATGGCTGGCGCCCTCCTTGCGGAGAGAGACGCTCGTGGGAATGACACCGCAGGAACACAGCGGGAGCGGAATACCCAGTAACGCCGCCTTAAAGACACTCTTCATGTTGCGTGGCGCAAGATGGCGGGAGTATATATTGTGAGAGACAAAAGTGTGCAACAGTCCTGCAATGAAGAAGCCCAGCAGCAGATAAGGCGCCATTTCGGCAACCATCATGATGAGCGCATTCCAAAAAGATTCAATCCATGTAGTCATTATTCCTTGAATTTTGAGACAAAGTTAATAATATCTTTTTGCAACCCGGTTGCAAATACAGTGCTGACATACGATTATTTGGCTAAATTGTTATATTTTTGTGATGTGAACCATATCACGGAGACATTATGCACGAAGCCATGGGAAAGCATTACGATGAAGAGTATCTGCAATTGATAAAGGAGCACGGCGTACGCCCTACTGCCAACCGGATTCTCGTTGCCAGGGCATTGGGCAGAGCAGGGCGCCCGACTTCGCAGAAAGAACTGGAGGACATACTGAAGACGCTGGACAAGTCAAGCATATCGCGGTGTCTGACATTGTTCAAGGCGCATCATCTTGTCCATGTGCTGGAAGACGGCAGTGAAGCGGTGAGATATGAACTATGCTGGAGCTATTCCTGCCAGACAGACGACGACCTGCATGTGCATTTTTATTGTGAAGTGTGCGGACGTACGTTTTGTATGAGTGATATACCTATTCCATTGGTCAGGCTGCCGGAAGACTATACACTGCACTCTGTAAACTATATGGCCAAAGGTGTCTGTGCCTCGTGCAGGAATAAAAACTAACTTTTCCGCCGACATTTGCGGTCAGGTAGAAGAATTTATGTATTTTTGTATGCTAAAAGGCCATTAGGGAGAATAAACAATATTAAATAAACATATGATTAAATCACAAGACATTAAAATCGGGACATGTATCCGTCTGGACGGCAAACTCTTCTTTTGTATAGATTTCCTCCATGTAAAACCTGGGAAAGGTAACACTTTTATGCGCACAAAGTTAAAGTCAGTTGTTGACGGCCGTGTTTTGGACCGTCGCTTTAATATCGGCGAAGCGTTGGAAGACGTGCGTGTAGAGCGTCGCGCTTATCAATTCTCTTATGCAGAAGGTGATATGATGCATTTGCTGAATCAGGAGACATGGGATGACGTGGCTATCTCCAAAGATATGATTACAGGCGTGGATTACATGAAGGAAGGTGATGTGCTGGAAGTTGTGAAAGATGCGTCTACTGACACTATCCTCTTTGCAGAAATGCCTGTGAAGACTGTGCTGAAAGTTGTTTATACAGAGCCGGGTTTGAAAGGTGACACAGCAACCAATACACTTAAACCCGCTAAAGTGGAAACCGGAGTTGAAGTTAAGGTGCCCTTGTTTATTAACGAAGGCGAACTCATTGAGGTTGACACCCGTGACGGTTCATATGTCAACCGTGTGAAAGGATAAAAGAAAAAAGCAGTGCCTTAAAAGGCAGACAAACGAAAATAAAGGGAATTCCGTGTCGGGTATTCCCTTTTTTCTTTTTATTTTTGCAAGGTTATGAAGTACTCAATAATAATACCAGTTTATAACCGACCAGACGAAGTGGACGAGTTGTTGGCGGGACTTGTAAACCAGAAGATAAAGGATTTTGAGGTCGTTATCGTTGAGGATGGTTCGCAAAACCCATGTAAGGATGTTGTGGAAAGGTATAAAGATCGGCTGGATATCTGTTATCTCTGGAAAGAGAACGGCGGTCCGTCAGCTGCACGAAACATGGGCGTTGAGGCATGTCACGGTGAGTATGTTCTGATATTAGACTCAGATTGTGTGATACCTGAAGGCTACCTGACGGCTGTCGAGGCTGAGCTGGATAGAGAGCCGTGTGATGCATTCGGTGGACCGGACAGAGCCAATGCTGCATTTACACCTCTGCAGAAAGCCGTCAATTATACGATGACAAGTTTTTTCACTACAGGTGGCATAAGAGGTGGCAAGAAGAAACTTGATAAATTTTATCCCCGTAGTTTCAATATGGGCATGCAGACTTCGGTTTACAAACAACTTGGAGGCTTTTCAGATATGCGGTTCGGCGAGGACATAGATTTAAGTTACAGAGTTTTTGAGAACGGTTACTCTTGTCGCTTGTTTCCTGATGCGTGGGTGTGGCATAAGCGTCGCACCGATTTCCGTAAATTCTTCCGACAGGTTGTCAATTCGGGAATAGCCCGAATAAATTTGACTAAGCGCCATCCGGGTACGCTGAAACTGGTACATATGCTTCCAGCTGCATTTACGTTGGGAGTGATTGTACTGCTGCTGCTGGCCAGCCTGTTCTGGGTGTATGCACTAATTCCCTTATTGTTTTACGCCTTGTTGATATTTTGCGGTGCAACCATCCAGGAAAAGAGCCTTCTTGTGGGCGTCTTGGCCATACCTGCCGCTTTCGTTCAGCTGGGTGGATACGGATTGGGATTTCTGTGGGCATGGTGGCGACGTTGCATCATGCGTGAGGGAGAGTTTGGAGCTTTCAAAAAGAATTTCTACAAATAAGCTATAGCAGAAAAAATTGTACATCTTAACCGCTATATGAAGACACACAAAACGATTAGTGAATGGAGTGAAGAGTCACGTCCACGTGAGAAAATGGTGAAATACGGGGCGAATGTATTGAGTCTTGCTGAATTGCTGGCGATACTGATACGTAGCGGGCAAAAAGACGAAGACGCGGTGTCCCTGATGAACCGCATATTGGAAGAGAACGGAAACAGTCTGGACCGCTTGTGCAGACTGGGTTATGAGGACTTGATACAATATAAAGGAATAGGACCTGCAAAAGCTATAAGTCTCCTGGCTGCGATAGAACTGGCAAAACGCCGTGCCAGTGTCGAGATTGCTGAGAAAAAGGCGTACGACAGTCCTGTTGCGATATATAACTTACTGGTGAATAAGATGCGCGACCTATCCACAGAAGTGTGTTATGTACTGGCATTAGACCGGCACTTGCACTATATGGGCGATAAACAGATTGCATCAGGCGGCTACACATCGACGGTAGTAGACCCAAGGGTGGCACTGAGATTTGTACTGTCGAAAAATGCCGTGGCAATGGCAATAGTGCATAACCATCCTTCCGGAGTGGTTAAACCGAGCAAGGAAGACGATATGCTGACAATGCGTGTCAAGAAGGCATGCGAGGCTGTTGGTATAAGATTTGTAGATCATTTGATAGTGACAGGAAAAGGTTATTACAGTTATGGTGAACATGACAAATTATAGATAAATGGAAGAGAATAAAGACAACGTACAAGAACAGACACAGACAATAGAGGATCAGATTGTAGAAGTGTTGCGCACGGTTTATGACCCAGAGATACCTGTGAATATATATGACTTGGGATTGATTTATAAAATTGATTTCAATAGCGCAACTGGTACACTGGATGTGGATATGACATTGACGGCACCAGGTTGCCCGATGGCTGATTATATTGTGGAGGATGTGCGCCAGAAACTGATGGGCATCCATGAAGTTACGGAGGCGAATGTCAATATTGTGTTTGAGCCAGCTTGGGACGAGACGATGATGAGCGAGCAGGCAAAGGCAGATTTAGGAATACTCTGACGATGAAAAAAATATATTTTCTCAGTGATGCCCATTTGGGCTCATGGGCGATTCCCGATGGCAGACGCCAGGAATTGCGAGTGGTTCATTTTCTGGACCAGATAGAGAGTGAGGCCTCAGCGGTTTATATGCTGGGAGATATGTTTGATTTCTGGCATGAGTATCGCTATGTCGTGCCGAAAGGCTTTACACGACTGCTTGGTAAAATCAGCGCGTTGACAGACAAAGGGATAGAAGTTCATTTCTTTACCGGTAATCATGATTTATGGTGTGGTGATTATCTCGAAAAGGAATGCGGAGTTATCCTTCACAGAGAGATGTTGCTAATCAAGCTGGGTGAAAAGAACTTTTGTATGGCTCATGGTGACGGACTGGATAACACAGAAAAACACTATTTGATATTAAGGAGCATATTCCATAATAAAATATGTCAGAAAATGTTTGCGGCTGTTCATCCCCGTTGGGGAATCGGGTTCGGTCAGAAATGGGCTCGGCGCAGCCGTTTGAAACACGAAATAATGGAAGGTTTTTTTGACGGACCTGAAAAAGACGGCATATACCGTTTCTCCAAAGAACTTCTAAAGTCATATCCTGATACAGATTACTTTATATATGGCCATCGTCATGTGGACGTAGACTTAATGCTGAATGATCGGAGTCGTTTTGTCATTCTGGGCGATTGGGTAACCAAATTTACATATGGAGAATTTGACGGAACGACGTTAGCAATAAAACATTTTCAAGACAACCTGCTCAAGTGAGCACAAAAGTAGAATAACTATTATTATGAATAGCCTGCTCAAGTCATTACTGCTGTTGGGAATGTCTTTCATGACACTGTCTGCGGTTGCGGATAGATATATAGCATTGTGGAAAGAGGTGGAAAATAGTCGTTCAAAAGATTTGCCTCAAACGACCATCAAAAAGATTGACCAGATTATAACCCTGTCAGGTCAAAAGGGTGATGGCGGACAATTGATGAAAGCACTGCTGATGAAATATCAATTGCATCAGGATATTTCTCCAGATAGTGCCATGGCATATATCCCGACCATAGAAAAATACCTGAGCAAAGAAAAATCGCCGGTGATGTCATCATTATATCATGTTGCTTTGGGAGCATTGTATAAGACGTTGTCGGATGTGGAGGATAAGGACGCCAAATCCAAGAGCGTAAATCACTTTGTTCAGGCAATGAGCAATCCGGCAGTATTGTTGTCGGCGAAGGCTTCCGACTATGTGCCTTTTGTGATTGTGGGCGAAGATAATCGTTATTTTAATGACGATGTGCTGAATATTGTAACCAAATATACCGCTACAGCGTTAAAGACTTTCAATGATGAAAACCTACGGACAGATTCCATAACCCGAGATATATTTCGCAGGGAAATTATGTCTTATCGTCGTGCGGGAATGCAGGAGGCTGTTCTTTTTTCAATGTTGGATTCTGCTGATGTGTGTATGCCTTATTCTAAGAAAGAAACTTTTTACACAGATATTACCAGACGTTTCTCCAATATAGATGTTTGCAGTGAAGCATATTTGCGTTTGGCTGAGATGCAGGCAGACACGGTTGCGTATCAAACTTTATTAAAAGCGATTAACGCCTATCCTCAAAGCAAGATCATCGGACAATTGCAAAACAGACTTAGCCTTCTTCAACAGCCATGGCTGAATGTTACCCTGCAGCGTAAGCAACTTATACCCTCACATCAAAGTAAGGCAACTATAGAAGGCAGGAATATAACACAGGGGAGTTTGGTGTTTTACAAGACGTCCTATACCGCGCAGTCGCCGATGGTATTAAAGAATAATCAAGAAGCATGGAAGAGTCAGGCAAAGGAAATCATCAAGGAAATCCCTTTTTCCTTGCCAAAAGGCAAGCCTGCCCAATGGACGAAAACTGAAATTGATTATAACCTGAAAGAACCTGGTGTATATCTGGTTCAACTGAAAGGTATGGGAATAAGTTCTCCGTTACAATTATTGTATGTGACATCAATTCACATTATGACCATACCTCTTCCAGACCAGACTGTCCGGGTCGTAGTCAGTGATGCGGAGAGTGGTAAGCCGTTGTCTCAGGCACAGGTTGTATTGCGTTCTTCCGATAGAAACAGGACACTCTACAAGACATTGACAACTGACAGTCGTGGAGAGTTGCTAATTGCTCAAGCCGACCAAGGTCAAAAGACCATGTTTCCTGTTGCCCAAGGCGACAGTTATTGTCCGGGGTTGTATTTAGATAAGAATCACTATACAATATATACTCCACAGGAAGCTCAAAACTTGATGCAACTCTACACAGACCGTGCCATATATCGTTCGGGACAAACTGTTTATGTCGGCGGTTTTGTGTATGAAAAGCATATGGATGAAGTAAAGACTCTCACCCAAAGAAGTGTTAAGATAAAATTACTGGATACGAATAACAAAGAACTTTCCGTACAGACTATAGAAACAGATGACTATGGTTCGTTCAAAGCTTCATTTGTATTGCCTGAACATTGCTTGAATGGCACATTCAGCGTTTTGGGTGATATGGGCGGACATGTACGCTTTAAAGTGGAAGAATACAAACGTCCGACATTTAGCGTTACTATTGAAGACGTGAAACAGTCATACATGCCTGGAGATACGGTTATCCTTCGTGGTATAGCAAAAACATATAGCGGATTTCCTATTGCGAATACTCCTGTGGCTTATACTGTCAAGCGGTCTGAGGCTTTTTGGTATTACTATCATCAGGCAGTTGTTGATTTGGTTCGGGATACGGTCTTTACTGATGAGAAAGGTCGCTTTCAGGTCCCCATAATATTGACAATTGACACAGATGTTAATCCACGCTTTTATCAATTTGGATGTGATGTCAGAGTTACGACAGAGAACGGAGAGACAGAAACTGCATCGTATTCCATATATGCAGGCAATCGCCCGGCAACGATGTCAACAACATTGCCCAAGCGGATATGTAAGGAGCGTTTTTCTTCATTTATGATTAAGCAGCAAAATGCGCAAGGCACAGAAATCGCAGGTAATGCGAAAGTACTTTTATATAAAGACAAGCAGTTAATTTCCACACAAGAATGGAAAATGAATGTTCCTCTTTCTGTGAATCTTATTAAGAAATTACCGTCAGGCAAATATCAGTTGCTTGCATTACCGGCTGACAGAAATGATTCTCTTGTTGTCCTACGGCACGACTTTATTGTTTTCTCATTAAAAGATACAGAGGTTGACCAGCAACCGTTGCTTGTTTATGCAACAAGTAGCTCTTTTGAAGAGCCTGTTTCAGTTTTGGTCGGTTCTTCTTTGAATGATGTGTATATGCATTATGACTGCTTCGCCAATGACAAACTGATAAAAAGCGAACAAATAAAACTGAATCATAGCGCGACAGTATTAAAATATGAGTATAAAGAAGAATATGGTGATGGCTTACAAGCTGTGTTTACCTTTGTTAAAGACGGTAAGGTGTATTCTGAAGCAGTTACGATAAAAAAGCCGGAGCCTGACAAGAAACTTCAATTGCGATGGAAGACTTTCCGTGACAGATTGCATCCCGGTCAGCAAGAGACATGGACCTTACAGGTTTTGAGAAAGAACAAACCAGTTGAGGCTTCCATATTGGCAACTATGTATGATGCTTCATTGGATAAAATATATAAACAAGACAGAAATTTCAGTCTTTCTTTCTGGCGGAATGTGCGCCAGCACCGTTGGACTTATCCATTCTTGAATACAGTTCATATGAATGTGCAACAAAGGCTGAAGACTGTTAAGGCAAAAACATGGGAATTCAGCCATTTTGACGAAGAACTGTTAATGTTTATGTCATCTATAGGACATGGAATGTTGCTTACTTCTGCTGCTCCTATGCGTAATATGAGAGTTAAAGGCTTGAAGACTATGGAGATGATGGCTGATGCTGCTGTTGTGACGGAAGAGGCTGCCATGTCTAAACAAGTGGCCGTACAGGCAAATGAAGAATCCAAATCTGAAGAAGATGTTTCACTTACCTTGCGAACAGATTTCAGTGAAACAGCCTTCTTCTGTTCTGGTTTGACAACCAATGAAAAAGGTGAAGCTCAATTGACTTTCCGTTTGCCACAATCTCTGACACAGTGGAACTTCCGCGCTGTGGCCCATGATAAGATTATGAATTACGGACAGATGGATACGACTGTGATAGCCTCCAAAGACTTTATGGTACAAGTCAATATGCCTCGGTTCCTTCGTGTAGGTGATAAGAGTGTAATCGTTGCGGCAATTAGAAATGCCTCTGAAAAAATACAGGAAGGTACGATAACCTTTACACTCATTGACCCTACTACTATGAAGACTATTTTTCGTGAGGATAAATCGTTTGATGTTAACGCTTCCGAAGAAACCGATATTGCATTTGATGTTCAGCCGTCATCACAATATCCCTTACTGATATGCAGGTTTGTAGCTAAAGGCAGTTCTTTCAGTGATGGTGAGCAATATTATTTGCCGGTGTTAGAAGACTTGCAGGAGGTGACCGAAACATATCCATTGTCATTAAATCAAGGTGGTATACAAACTATAGAGATTCCTGATGAGGCGACTTTCAGAAAAACGTCATCGTCTCACAGAAAGATGATGGTGGAATATACGGCTAATCCTGTGTGGGCTGCAGTTGAAGCCTTACCTTCTGTATTACGTCCAATATCATGGAATGCTCATTCCTTGGCATCGTCTTTCTATGCTTTGACTTTGGCAGCAAGGGAAGTGCAGCGGCACCCTGCGATTTTGGCTTTGACTGAACGGTGGCGTAATTCAGGTAATGTCGATTCGGTCTTTTTATTGTTGGAACGCAATGCAGAGTTGAAACAGATTGTTCTCAACGAAACCCCATGGGCGGCTTCTGCTGATGCCGAACGTTCCCGATTGGAGAATTTGTCTCAGTTGTTTGATTCCGTGTCATTGTCATATAAGCGTCTTAGCTATCTGGATAGGTTGCTCGACTTACAGTCTTCTTCCGGCGCGTGGAGTTGGTATAAAGGTATGCCTGATAATTTCCAAATGACTGTGGATGTGGCAGAGATGATGGCACGTTTATATGCTGTAGCCTCATCGTGTTTGCCGGAAAAAATGCAGAAATCCATGACCGGTGCATTGTCATATATGGATAACGAAATGTCGAAATGGATAGCCGAATGCAAAAAGTTTGAGAAAAAGAATAAAACGCGTATCACTATTCCTCATACGATATTGCGTTATCTATATATTTCTGCTTTAATGAATCAGCCGACGAATGCCAATATGGTGTATCTGCTCAAACGGTTGGAAACGAGCGTCTCACATTATGATATGTACTCCAAGGCGTTAGCAACAAGGGTGCTATCTGCTTATCATAGGAAGAATGCTGCTATAACGACGTTGCAAAGTTTGATGGAGCATACCGTCTACAGTGCAGAGATGGGAAGATATTATGACACCCGACGCGCACCGTCTTTTTACGAGTCTTATCGTATTCCTACACAGGTGGCCACATTGGAAGCAATTGATAATATGGGTGTGTATGATAAAGAAAAGAAAGAGATGCAGCAATGGTTGCTGCAGTCAAAGCGCACTCAGAGCTGGAACAACCCGCGTGCAGCTGTGGATGCTATCTATTACTTGTTCTCGATGGACAAGAATAGGCTTGATCAGTTTGCCCAAATACCACAAATTACAGTTGTCTACCCGGATGAGAGCCATAGGGAGGTTGTAGAAGCCACTGACATGAAAGAGAGTGCCACATTAGGCTATATCTTTAAATCGGTGCCGGTCAACAGGCAAATTCCGAGTAAAGTGATTTTCTCTAAGCCTGATAATCAGGTGTCTTTTGCCGCAGTGTATGCTAAGTATACTGCGCCTGTCTCAGAGGTTCAGGAGATGTCTTCAGGATTATCTTTACAATGTACTTATGAAGTCCAGCGTGGAAATGCCTGGCAGGAATTGTCTGGGGCTACGCTGCTTCATAAGGGTGATGTGCTGCGCGTCCGTTACGATTTATCAGCAAGCCGCGATTATGACTTTGTGTCTTTGAAAGTTGGTAAAGCAGCATGTCTCGAACCTCAAGAAGTATTGTCTGGTTACTCATGGCGGAGCGGATGTTACCGTGAGGTAGACGATGTCTCACTTCAATATTTCTTCCAACAGTTAAGCAAAGGCAGGCATGTGCTGTATGAGACATACAATATAGACCGGACTGGTGATTTTTCAACATCAGCCCCAGTTGTTCAATGCGTTTATTCACCGGAGTTCTCCGCTCGGACAGGCGCTAAGAAGATATCAGTAAAATAGAATCATGAGACGTTGTATTTTGTTGTTCATTTCTATCCTGGCTGCAGCTTGTGCTTATGCTCAGCAGGATTCTGTTAAGGCAGATACTGTAAAAGTTATAGCAAAGGATTCTGCCATCGCCCAAAATGCCGGGCAAGACTCTGCAGTAAAAGCATCTAAGTTGGATGTGTACTTAGAGGCAGGCCGTGAGATTATAGCTCCTGGCTCAAAATCTCAAGACTCGGTTATTACGTCAGTTATCCCTGGCGATAGTGAGAAAGTGGCAAAGATTGCCAAGGTTGCCCTTCCTGCGGCGGCGATAATCGGTTCGGCGGTAGGCTTGCCGTTTATGGGCGCTTTGGCGGCTGCGCAGAAGGTTGCAACGGTCAAGAAACAGTATGATAAATATATTCCTGACGAAATAAAAGATGACATTAACAGTCAAGTCAAGAATACCCGAAAGAAAGTTTCCCAAGCACTCAAGGAGGTTATGAAGAAATCTCAAAAGGATGTCAAGTTGCTTTCCTCCCAATCTATGGCAGATTGGAAGATACCGTCAGCCAATTACAGTGGTATTGTCCCTTTAGGTAACGATGACTATGCTGTGGTTGACGATAAGAGTCCTTCGGGCGGTTTTTATGTCATGCACATAGAGTTGGATATGATTAAAGGTAAGGTGTTGTCTGTAAAGCGCAGTTCTTTTAAAGGCGTTCAGGAAAAATCTGCAGAAGATTGCGAGGATATAGTTTATTTGCCGCAATGCCAGTCTGTCTGGATTGCCAGCGAGGCAAACCAAACTATCTCTGAGTATTCTATGGAGGGCGAGAAAACCGGCAGGCAACTGGAAGTGCCATTGATGTTCTCAAAAGACAGTATTGTGCCTAACCAAGGCTTTGAGGCGCTGACTTACGCTTCCGATTCCAATATGTTTTACACAACGACTGAGAGCGCTTTGCGCATTGACGGCAAGGCTGGTGATAATCAGATACCATTGCGTATGATTTGTTTTGACAGTACAATGTCGGTTTGTGCGCAAGTACCTTATTTAATGGAAAAACCGTTATTGCAATCAGATGTCAAATACTATGCTCATGGTGTATCTGCAATGCTGGCTTTGGGTAGCAACCAATTTTTGGTGATGGAACGTGAACTTTCTGTTCCGAAAAGTTATATTGGGGCAAAAACGTCTATCCGAATTTTTTGGATAGATTTGGATGATGTAGAAGCACTTGACGACGTGTCCCAGCCATTGTCACGGCTGCCGTTAGACCACTTCCTGCCTAAAACAGAAATTTGCAGTTTTTCAACAGGTCTGTCAGTATCTAAAATGAATTATGCAAATTTCGAGGGTATGTGCCTCGGACCACAATTGAGCAATGGACACCAGACGTTGATACTGATATGTGATTCCCAAAACGGTATGGGAAATGGTATCTATCATCTGAAAGATTACATCAAGGTAATTATCTTGTAGCTATCAGAAGATGTCTAATTCAACCGGACAATGGTCGCTGCCGTGGATGTCGGTCAGTATCTTAGCGTCTGTTATAGCTGTCTGTAATCTGTCAGACACCAAGAAGTAGTCTATACGCCATCCTGCGTTTTTCTCTCGCGCATGGAAACGGTATGACCACCATGAATAGATGTCTTTTTGTTCTGGATACAGATAACGGAAGCTGTCGGTCAGGCCGTTACTCAGAAGTATTGTCATCTTTTCCCGTTCCTCGTCTGTGAAACCTGCGTTGTGGCGGTTGCTTTTAGGGTTCTTGAGGTCTATTTCCTGATGAGCCACATTTAGGTCACCGCAGATTATGACAGGTTTATTTTTGTCCAGTGACAGGACATAGTTCCTGAAGTCATCTTCCCAGCGCATTCTGTACTCCAGTCTTTTCAGTCCGTCCTGCGAATTAGGGACATAAACAGTCATGAGATAGAAATTTTCATATTCCAGAGTGATGATACGCCCCTCGTGGTCGTGTTCGTCGATACCCATTCCGAGTCTTACGCTTTGGGGTTGATGTCTGGTGTAGATCGCTGTGCCCGAATAGCCTTTTTTCTCTGCGTAATTCCAGTATGACTGATATCCCATGAAGGGCAAGTCGAGTTGTCCTTCCTGCATCTTTGTTTCTTGCAGACAGAAGAAGTCTGCGTCAAGTTCATTGAATATTTTGCTGAACCCTTTGCCTTCACATGCACGAAGGCCGTTGACATTCCATGAAATAAATTTCATTTTGCTGTTCCGTAAAAGTTGGCATACCATTCCGCAAATGCTCTCAGTCCCTGCCTTAGCGGTGTGGATGGCTTAAATCCGAAGTCCTGTTCAAGTGGTGTAGTGTCTGCATAGGTTACGGGAACGTCACCGGGTTGCATAGGCACGAGTTCCTTGTGGGATTCAAAATCATAGTCTTGAGGCAAGACTTTAGCCTTGATAAGTTCTTCTTGCAGAATGGTGACGAAGTCCAGAAGGTTTTCGGGACTGTTGTTGCCGATGTTATAGACTTTGTAAGGCGGAACGGGAAGCCCGTCATCTCCTGTCTGTTTTTCGGGAGCGTGCTGCATGACACGGACAATTCCCTCTACGATGTCGTCAACATAGGTGAAGTCGCGCTTGCAATGGCCGTAATTGAAAATCTGTATTGTCTTGCCATTGCGAAGTTTGTCGGTGAAACCGAAATAAGCCATGTCAGGGCGTCCGGCTGGGCCATAGACTGTAAAGAAACGCAGTCCGGTAGAAGGTATGTTGTATAGTTTTGAATAGGCATGCGCCATCAGTTCATTGCTCTTTTTTGTAGCAGCGTAGAGTGACACGGGGTTGTCCACTTTGTCATCGGTAGAGTAAGGTACTTTTTTGTTTGAGCCATAGACCGATGATGAGGACGCATATACCAAATGCTCTACTTCATGGTGTCTGCAAGCTTCAAGAATGTTGTAAAAGCCGATGAGATTGCTTGAGATGTATGTGTCGGGATTTGTGATGGAGTAGCGCACTCCGGCCTGTGCCGCGAGATTGACGACGACGGCGGGTCTGTAGTCCGCAAATATTTTTTCAATGACATCCTTGTCGGCGATAGATTCCTTAATGAAAATCCATCGTTGCCTTCCGCCCGGTATGTCGGCAAGTCTTTGGATGTCATCCAGTCGTTGGTATTTGATGTTTACATCGTAGTAATCGGTGACATTGTCAATGCCGACGATAGTGATGTCTGGAACGTCTTTAAGTAATCGTTTAATCAGATTAGATCCGATAAAACCCGCTGCCCCTGTGATAAGGATGGTTTTGTTACTAAGAGTTATATTGTAGTTCAGCATAGTTTACTGTATTTGTGTACAAAAATAAAAAAAATACTGTAAATAATGCTAATAATGTGTTGCTGCTGTTGTGTAATTGAAAATTAATTTATAGATTTGTATAGGAAACAATAAACGACATTATATTATGGCACAAAGATTTATTTTGAACGAAGTATCTTACTTCGGTGCGGGCTCACGCAAGGAACTGCCTGCAGAGTTAAAAAGAATGGGCTTTAAGAAGGCTTTGGTATGTTCAGACAAAGGTCTTATCAAAGTAGGCACGACCAAAATGGTAACAGATGTGCTGGATGAGGTTGGCTTCCCTTATGAGATATACAGCGAAATTAAGCCGAACCCTACCGTGACTAATGTGCAGCAAGGCGTAGCGGCCTTCAAGGCATCTGGAGCAGACTGTATTATTGCTATCGGCGGTGGTTCTTCCATTGATACGGCAAAGGGTATCGGCATTGTCAGCAATAATCCGGAGTTCAGCGATGTTGTCAGCCTTGAGGGTGTTGCGCCGACAAAGCACAAGAGTGTGCCCATCATCGCATTGCCGACGACAGCTGGTACGGGTGCTGAAGTGACGATTAACTATGTGATTATTGACGAGAAGCGTCAGGCAAAAATGGTATGTGTTGACCCCAATGACATTCCGGCT
>CACXEH010000034.1 GCA_902766625.1 uncultured Bacteroidales bacterium
AGTAATGCACTTACAGTTTCTTTCTGATGGCACGGGTAATTGGTGGTCAGTAAGTAACGGTAAAAAGGATTCGTATAAGTATTCCTTCAATTATTCCAGCTCTATAAATGGAACTTCCGGAACCATTACAATCATCATTACATCGTCTACAAGATCTTCTGATATAAACCACAGTTCTTCTCTGTATGTATCCTATAAAAATGGCATACTACGTATTGGAGACATCTACTACAAGAAGAAATAATACAGAATTATTCTTTATTTTGTAATGTTAATTTATACAACAATTTACAGAGCCACAAAAACCACCTGACGCCATGCGTAATACAGCGGATTGTGCTATCTTTGTAACTGAAAATCCGCAATACAAATGGAACAACTTAAATACATCATCTTATTTCTCTGGCTCTGTACGGCAAGCATCCGGGGCTATGCAGACAATGACTGGCACACTACCATAAAACATGACATCGACAGTCTGCTGTCTGCCCACCCCGTCATGAAACACGCCTCATGCGGCATCATGGTCTATGACGCTGACGACGACACTGTCATCTACGCTCACGAGGCGCAGAAGACACACCGCCCTGCCTCCACGACAAAACTTTTCACCTGTGCCACGGCATTGCAGAATCTGGGGAGCGGACACCAATTTAAGACCACGCTGTATTACACAGGGAAAATCAGGAAAAAGCGCATCGACCACAGGAAGAGGCGTATCCTCTTCGGCGATATCTTCGTCAAGGGCCATTTTGACCCTGCCTTTAGCAGTGCCGACATGGACACACTCATCATGGCTCTGCAGGCACACAAGATAGACAGCATCGCCGGCAATCTCTACACTGACGTTTCCATAAAAAGTCGCGCCATCGGCGGCAGCGGCTGGAGTTGGGATGACACCGGCGACGACTTCCCCCTGCTCTCTCCACTCCTGGTGGACAAAGACACGGCTTTTATAACCGTAATGCGCCAGAAACTGCTCGACAAAGGTATCCGCGTAGCAGGGACAACCCGGGACAGCATCTGCCCTGAAAAGAAAACATTGTTGGCGGAAAAGAGCCGCACACTGGGTTCTCTCATGCCTCAGTGTCTGAAAACCAGCGACAACAGATACGCAGAGTCTTTCCTCTATCAACTCGGCAACTTGAGCGGCATACCCTATCCCAACACAAAAGTCTCCACGCAATATGTCAATGCGCTGGTTGACTCTCTGGGTTTCACCCGGGAAGACTACCGTTTTGTTGACGGCAGCGGGCTGTCTCCCTACAACTACGTGACACCCGAGGTAGAGGTCGCCCTGCTCAAACACATCTGCCACAGCCCTAAACTATACGAGGAAATCAGGCGCGCCCTCCCCATCAGCGGTGTCGACGGCACTCTGGAAAACCGCATGAAAGGCACTGCGGCAGAGGGTAAAGTCTTTGCCAAAACAGGCACACTCTCTGGTACATGTGCCCTCGCCGGCTATACGCAGAGCGCCCACGGCCACCTGCTCATCTTCTCCATCATGAATGACGGCGTAACCTATGGTGGCGCAAACAACACACGAGGACTGCAAGACCAGATACTGGACATACTCTGCAGATAGCCTCCCCCCTGTCCCATATACACCGACTCCTGACACACATTCTCACCCCTTCCCAATGGGATGAGAATGTGTGTCTTTATATCAACGCCAACGACAGCTGACTATCGTTCTGCGCCGTCGGCAGAGCCACTTCCGCACGAATACCCGCAACCATTCTCCCGACATCTTCTCCGTTCCGCGGGATGGAATCTACATTCCAAATGATAGAACTTACATTCCATCGGCTGGAACATAAGTTCCAAAGGCTGGAACCGAACACGCATCGTATCAGATCAATATATCTATCCTTAAAATATTGCACATGCTTCTCTTGCTTTTTCTCCATTTTTATATAACTTTGCTAAAGACAAAACAATATGCATATGAGAACCTCTATCATGACAACCATACTTATGGTAGCTTTGTGTTTTAACGTTTCGGTTGCGACAGCCGCACCTGAAATCAGCAAGGAGAACGTCGCTGCGCGTAAGAACTTTGCAGAGGAGAAGTTTGGTATTTTTCTGCATTGGGGCATATACAGCATGTATGCTCAAGGCGAATGGTACCAACAGAAGGGCAAGTTGGATAGAGACGAGTACGGCAAGGCATCACGGGGTTTCTACCCCAGCCGATTTGATGCAGAGGAATGGGTGAAGGCCTTTAAAGATGCCGGAGTGAAATATATTACCTTTACATCGCGCCACCATGACGGTTTCTCTATGTTTGACACAAAATATTCTGATTTTGACATCATGGACGCCACGCCATTCAAGAGAGATATCCTGAAAGAACTGGCCGATGCCTGCCACAAGTATGGGATAAAACTGCACATCTATTATTCTCTGATGGACTGGAAACGGACAGATTATCCCATAGGGCGGACGAACTTTATCTGGGAGGACAATGCGGAAAAGACACCTGTCAGAACACAAAAGGGCAATTATGACAGTTATTTCTCCTTTATGAAAAACCAACTGACAGAGATTCTGACCAACTATGGTGAGATTGGGGCGATATGGTTTGACGGAGAATGGGACCACTCCAAGGATGTCACACCGTTTGACTGGCGCTTCGACGAATTGTATGCGCACATCCATAAACTGCAGCCTGGCTGCCTCGTGGGAAACAATCATCACCACCACGCCATTGACGGTGAAGATTTCCAGATATTTGAAAGAGACCTCCCCGGTGAGAACAAGGCAGGTTTGTCCAAAGGGCAAAAAGTCAGTGAGAATGTACCTCTTGAGATGTGCCAGACAATGAACGGTATGTGGGGCTACAAGATTGCCGACAGAGACTATAAGTCTGTGAAAGACTGCGTCGGGCTGATTATAGAAGCCGCCGGTAAAAATGCCAATTTACTGCTCAACATCGGTCCGCAACCTGATGGAGAACTTCCTGCAGCCGCACTGCAAAGACTGAAAGGCATAGGCAAATGGCTGGCACAATATGGCGAGACAATATACGGCACAACGGCATCAGGCATGCCAAAGGCCGACTGGGGAATAAGCGTAAGGAAGGACAAACGCATCTATCTGCACGTCCTTGACACAAGCACTCAAGAGATAGACTTACCCGTGACACAGAAAATCAAAGCCGTTTATAGCTTTGAGAATCACAGCAACATCAGTTTTAAGAAAAACAAAGAGGGCATCTCTATACAACTGCCTCCACTGGGAAACAGCACGGACAATATCTTTGTCGTTGAATTGAAATAGCGGATATACCGCCGGAGATTTAATATTTTCTGAAAGTTCGAGGCATCTCTGGATCTCTTTCGAGCTTTAAAGCCGGCAACAAGCGCCTTTCAAACTCCATCTTCACAGGAAGTTTTACCCACTTGCCATTGACGGCTTTCCGGATAGCATTGCCGCCAACAGCCTCATAGGTCATGTGAACGGAGTCCGTCATGACTATGTTTATCTCCTGATCCTCTGAACCCATCTCGTTTGAGAAATGAAGCGTGGCGGAGTTTCCGGAAATGGCATAAGTCGTCAAGAACCAAGTCTCATGCAACGTGCCGGACATATAACCGTTCATCTTACCCAAAAACTCATAATGACGCACAACAAGAACGGTGTCATACAGGTTCAGGGATATTTTTATATTGTATTCCTTGTTATAGAACTCTCCTTCAAACATGCGCCACTTCAGGGAATCAACTTGCCGTGACGGTACCTGCTTTTGAGCATAGACACTTGGCACGAACATACACAGTGACATCAGCAATATAACCAACAATTTCTTCATCATTAAATCTTATTCCGGAATATTGACAATCAGCGTTGTTGCGCCAATCGTGATAATCGTCTGATCGTGCATCTCTACCCTGTCCACGTCTTTGAGTATTTCGTTCTGATAGAATGTTCCTGTATTGCTCGGTGCATCACGCAAGATGAAACGCAGTTTGCCATTTTTATCTTCCTGTACATTGACAATACAGTGGGTCGTGTCAATACTGGGGTCTAATGTGCGAAATGCCGCATTGGCTTTAGAACCTTTCACATAACGTCCTATGACATTATCACCCATGTACAGAGGTATCGTCTGCTTGTCGTGGAAGGTGTTTTCTACCACAGTCAGCGTACCCATTACCGGCTGTTGATCCTGATCAGTCTGTTTGGGCATGAGCTTTATCTTGAAACTCTTCTGGCAATCCGGACATGTAAATACCAACATCCTACCTATGGGATAGGCGGTTTCATCAAAAGCAATAAGATTAGAGCAACGAGGACACCTTACCTTTTTCATATATCAATCTGCAACGTGCATCACCCACGCATCCTCAAAAGAACCGCTGTGGTTTCTCATATAAAGTAAAGCATTATATGCTTCATTTTCTGTATTGTACTTGGAGTATACTACGCGAATCATCTTGCCCTTGATCATTATCTCCCCCTTGTCAAAACCTTTTTTAGACAACGAGGCGACATAACTCTCAGCATTGGACTGTTTAATGCGGCTGGCCAAAACAATAGTATAATAGGATTGAGGTGTTACAGAGTCAGGAAGTACTTTAGCCACAGCTTCTGTTTTCTTAGATGCATTGACGGATACTCTGGCTGTTTTTTGAACTTCAACAGGAGTAACCTTCGTGAAAGATTTGCGGACATTCTGCACTGCACTCTTCACGGGAAAAGAATAAAGTGCGCCATGTGACAGGTCTACATTCGCCATTTTCACGTTCTTAACAGGAACCGAGGATGCGAAGAAGAGTAAGAATACACCTATAAAAATTGCAGCATATTTGAGAGCAGACTTGGCATGATAGCGCCACATAGAAGGACTTTCAACATACAGTTCTTCTTCGTCGTTCTCCGAGGGAGTTTCAGATGTGATGTCTGTAACACTTACTGAGGCTGACTCCATTGGGGTAACAGCATACTCATACGGCGTCAGACTCAATGCATCCAAGCCATACAACAATGGAGATGCAATGCCACTCTCGTCAAGAGGCTTAAACTCATAGTTACCATCATCATTTAAGTATAACGTGCCTAACGTGTCAAAACACCACATTCCCTGATTTTGCAGATTAGACTTGATACGTCTGATTTCATCCTCACACAATTGGTAAGCTGTGGGATAGTCTGTATCATAAATCTGCATCAGTGATTGCACCAGCAAGCCGTCATTAACATTCAGTTGGCTGTTAAACCCTATTGAACGGAAAGGCGGATATAAGACTTTTGACCCTTCGTCAAACTTAGCCGGTTCGTTGTGAACGACAAAACCGCCCAAGCCTGGAAGAATCACACAGTCATTATCCAGAAGAAGTAATTCTATATGTCTGTTTAAATCAATCATCATACAAAAGTAATCATTTTATCTTGACATTGCAGAACATTTTTAAAGAAAGAATTTATAAAAATCAAGTAACCATTTAATACATTGACGAAAAAAATTTTTTCTTAAAGAAAGTATTTGTCAGAATAAGTGTTTCGGCAAAAAGATATAAAACATCTCATAAAAGAAGCCTGCAAGAAAAAAACAAGAATTTTCTCACAAAAAATATGTTGAATTAAAAAATATGTTGTACTTTTGCATCGCCTTAACGGGAAAGGGCGTTTAGCTCAGCTGGTTTAGAGCATCTGCCTTACAAGCAGAGGGTCGGCGGTTCGAATCCGTCAACGCCCACTTTTCTCCGAATGGCATCTATATAAGGGCGTTTAGCTCAGCTGGTTTAGAGCATCTGCCTTACAAGCAGAGGGTCGGCGGTTCGAATCCGTCAACGCCCA
>CACXEH010000035.1 GCA_902766625.1 uncultured Bacteroidales bacterium
ATCTTTGCTCAGGTAGGCGCTAAAAAATTTAAGGGAGGCGCTGCGACAGATGTTGTAAGATGGCTGGGCAATAATAAAAAGGCTGACCAGTTAGGTGTCATCGTTAAAGCTATCCAACAGCATAAGGACTCCACGTTAACACGTGCCGGTATAGAGGCAATAGCTAAAATTAATAATGAGCAATCACTGCAAACTTTGATTTCCGAACTGGGTGGCGATTACGCTCCTGATGCTATGAAAGCCTTGCTTGCTTATAACGGCCGCATCAATGACGGAATTTCCAATGCCTTGAAGTCTTCTGATAAGAATATTCTAAAGAATGCGCTGAAGCTGGCATCCGAACGTCATATTTACAATGTCTACAATACAGTCCTTGGACTGACAAATAAAGATGCAAGTGTTAAAGACGAAGCCTATAAGGCGCTTTCTGGTGTTTCTACGACAGGAAATTTTGAGGAACTGTGCGGCTTAATGGAGAAGGCAACAGAAAAGAAATACGCCATGTATTTGCAGACAGCAGCTAAAAATGCCATTAAGTCCTTGTCTTCTGAAGAGCAATACAACTTGGTAAATAAGCATTTGTCCAAGACATCAGACGCATCTTTGTATTATCCTTTACTGGCACAAGCCGGCAACACGAACGCCATTAAGAAATTAACATCAGAGTTCTACAACAACAAATTATCTGAAAAAGCAGCATATAAATCATTGTTGCAAGTTGACAATGTGGAGATGATAGATGTTTTATATGACATTGCCAAGAGTGACGACAGTAAGAAAAATGAGACAATTAATCGTTATCTTACTTTAGTCCGTAAGTCTTCTAATAATACTTTGAACAAATATCTTTTGTATCGTAAGGCTTTAGAACTTAATCCTGCTGATGATGTTGTAAAACGCACATTGTCATATCTTACAGAATGTCATTATCTGCCAACTCTTGTCTTAGCTTCCAAGTATTTAAACAACGATGCTACTGCGATGAAGGCAGCTACAGCAGTTAAGACTATTGTAGCCAAAAATCAGGCATTACAAGGTGGAACTATGGTTGAGAACTTGCTGAAGAAAGCTTTGAACGTGTTTAAAGCACAGACAAATAATGCAGACGCAGGTTATGCTGTAGATGAGATTAACGGTCAGATATTGCCTAAGTTTACCGAAGAGGGCTTTGTCGCTGTTAATGCAGCAAAAGAAGGCAACAAAATTATTTTTGGACAAAAGAAATATGAGAATTTTGAGATGTATCTTGAATGGAAGGCTAAGGGTAAGGCTACGTTGAACTTGCGTGATATGCCCCAAATCTTCATGTCGGAAGAAAGTCTCAAAGTCAACGCCAGCGATGCTACAGCTCAAACTTGTCCCGATGAATGGAATGCATTGTTTGTGAAAGTTGTCAATGACCGTCTCAGCATTGAGTGTAATGGTGTTTCCCTTATAAATAACTTCATTATGAAAAACACTCCAGCAACTATTGCGATTGCTGATAATGGTTTGTTGAGCGTTTTGAAAGATAATGGTGAGTGTGAAGTTCGAGAACTGTATATCAAAGAACTCCCGTCAACACCTATTTTCACTTTGTCTCCAGAAGAGCGTAAAGCTGGTTTTGAAGTTTTGTTCGATGGAAGAAATCTGGATAAGTGGCAAGGAAACCTGACCGACTATGTTCCGTTGGATGGTAACATATATGTCAGTGCAAAATATGGCGGCAAAGGAAATTTGTACACCAAAAAGACTTATAGTGACTTCATCTATCGCTTTGACTTTTGTTTTGATGAACCCGGCGTTAATAATGGTATAGGTATTCGTACGCATATAGGTACCGATGCTGCTTATGACGGTATGGAAATACAAGTCTTAGACCACGATGACCCGATTTACAAGGGCTTACGCGATTACCAGAGACATGGCTCGGTATATGGTATCATTGTTCCTAAGCATATTATTTTCGATAAAGTCGGCACATGGTATTCAGAAGAGATACGTGCAGTCGGTGATCATATCACCGTTACCGTGAATGGAGATGTTGTTGTTGATGGCAATATCCGTGAGGCTTGCCAGGGACACAACGTCGCTCCTGACGGCGGGAAAGTCAACCCATATACTGTAGACCATAAGAACCATCCAGGACTGTTCAATAAAGAAGGTTACATCAGTTTCTGCGGTCATGGTGTTGGTGTTAAGTTCCGTAACGTTAGAATTCTCGACCTTAGCAAAAAGACTAAAAGCAAGAAAAAGAGATAATGTTATCTGAGAAAACAGACAATTCGCGATTACCGACCTCAATTGTTGCAATTGGAGTCGGTAATCGTATGCGTACTTATCTGCATTATTTGGAAGAGCATCCCCAGGAGGCACGGCTCGTTGCGGTTGTTGAATGTAATGAACTGAGACGAAACAATATTGCAGACCAGTTTAATATACCACAGGAAAACCGCTTTTCTGACTACGAAGCCTTTTTTAGCACTCCTGTTCCTGCGGATGCTGTTTTTATATGTACTCCAGATGATCAGCATTTCCGTCCCTGTCTCATGGCTATTCAGCATGGTTATAATGTGCTCTTGGAAAAGCCCATTGCCCAAACCTATGAGGAGTGTCTTGCGTTAGATAAAGCCGCGCACGACCACAATGTTATTGTTTGTATATGCCATGTTATGAGGTATTATCCTTGCTATATCAGGATAAAAGAAATCGTTGATAGGAAGGAGTTAGGCGAAGTTATTTCCATTCATCATACGGAGAGAGTAGGGCTTGACCGTTTTACCCACAGTTATGTGCGTGGCAAATGGAAGAAAAAATCAGAATCTAACGATATGTTTACAGCGAAATGTTGCCACGATGTAGACTTTCTGCTGTGGATGTTGGGACCTGATGTTCATTGCAAGGCGGTTACATCTTTTGGCTCGTTAAGATGGTTTAGATCTGAAAATGCTCCGCAAAATTCTGCCCGGCGGTGTATTGACTGTTCTATAGAGAAAGATTGTCCTTTCTCTGCAAAGGATTTGTATTGGCGACGCAAAGACTGGATTCGTAATATAGACGTTTATGCCGGTGAGACGCAAGACGACGCTATTATGCGTGAACTTAAGACTGGCGATATTGGTTTGTGTGTTTATCATTGCAATAATGATGTCGTTGATCATCAAAGTGTTCTTGTGGAGATGCAAAATGGTGTTACCATAAATATTGACATGGAATGTGCCACAGTGAAAGATTACCGTAATCTGCACATTATATTCTCTAACGGAGAGTTGACATGTGATGAAAAAACAATCCATATCATTCGTTTTAACGGCAGGAAAGAGCAGGTTATAGATTTCTCCAATACCCTCAGCGACAAATATCATGCAGGTGCTGACTTGCGGATTGTAGAAGAGTTCCTTCATTTTCTATGCCATAACAAGAATCATTTGACATCGTTGTTGCATAGCAGCCTGCCGGGTCACCAACTGTGTTTTGCCGCAGAGGAAAGCCGTATGACCGGCAAGACAATATTTTTGGAGCCGTAGAGTTATAAAGTAAATTACATATTAGAAAATGGTTATTCTTAATTGGTTGACAGCTTTTGGAAAATATATCATGATGTTGAAACGTGTGTTTCGTCGTCCTGACAAAATGAGGATGTTCCTGAAAAGATATTATACGGAAATCTACCAACTGGGAATTGATTCCATCGGTATCGTGTTGGTTATTTCGTTGTTTATAGGTGCTGTCATTTGTATTCAATTTAAAATGAATATCCAAAGTTCATGGATGCCGGCATGGGTACCGGGTTACGCTTCCAGGGAAATCATGTTGCTGGAGTTTTCTTCATCAATAATGTGCTTGATACTTAGTGGCAAAGTCGGCTCAAATATTGCTTCTGAACTCGGCACTATGCGCGTTACGCAACAAATTGATGCGCTTGAAATTATGGGCGTTAATTCAGCTAATTATTTAATATTACCGAAAATAACGGCGCTTATTACGATTATTCCTATTCTGGTTACATTTAGTGTTGCAGCAGGTATCGTGGGAGCGTATTCAATTGTCTATATCGGACATATCGGAACTATTCGTGACCTGACTATAGGTATGCAGTATTCTTTTCACCAATGGTTTTTCTGGATGGGTGTCATTAAGGCTATGTTTTTTGCTTTCCTGATAACATCTATTGCGTCATATTATGGTTATAATGTCAAGGGCGGTTCAGTCGAGGTCGGCAAGGCCAGTACGAATGCCGTTGTGACAAGTAGTATATTAATACTTGTTTCTGACACATTCTTGACCCAGTTACTTTCATAAGGCGATGATAGAAATTAAATCCATAAATAAGTCATTTGAAGATAAGGTCGTTCTCAACAACATTGGTTGTACGTTTGAGAGCGGGAAGACCAATTTGATTATTGGCCGAAGTGGTAGCGGAAAGACGGTGTTGATGAATAGCATGGTAGGCTTGATTCAACCAGATAGTGGCGAAATACTGTATGACGGCAGAAATTTGCTCAATCTTTCCAAGACGGAAATGATTATTCTCAGGCGGCAGATGGGTATGTTGTTTCAAGGCTCCGCATTGTTTGATTCCATGACAGTGTTGGAAAATGTCATGTTTCCGTTGGATATGTTTTCTGATGAAAGTTATAAGGAACGTAAACGTCGCGCTCAGTTTTGTCTTGACAGGGTCAATCTAAGTGATGCTGGTGACAAATTGCCCGATGAACTCAGTGGCGGTATGCAAAAACGTGCGGCCATAGCGCGCGCCATAGCTATGCAACCCAAATATCTTTTTTGTGATGAACCGAACTCTGGTCTGGACCCGAAGACATCCTTGGTTATAGATAAACTCATCTATGAAATCACCAAAGAGAATAATATGACAACTATTGTCAATACTCATGATATGAATTCCGTGATGGGAATAGGAGAAAACATTGTCTTTCTGTATCATGGCAGTTTGGAGTGGCAGGGCAATAAGGATGAAATTATGACATCTGACAATCAACGTCTCAACGATTTTATTTTTGCGAGTGATTTCAGTAAAAGGCTTCGTGAGGCGAACGAATAAACATTAATATATAGCTGCATTATGAGAAATCTTTTTGTTCGCTTGTTTCTTGTTTTTTTCATATTTACAGTCAGTTGTGTCCAAATATCGGCGCAATGGATGATATGCAACAACAAACGCATACATTCAATGGAGGTTTTTGTAAAAGAGAAGAAAAACAATGTGGCATATATTACTTTGGGTGGAAATGATGTGTTGCACTTTTCGTTTGATGATATTACCAAAGAATATCATCGTTACGTCTATACAGTAGAGCATTGTGACTATCAATGGAAGAAATCTACGAGAATATTTGACTCTGATTATCTGCGCGGCAGTATTCGCCGAGTTCCTATTGATGAATATGCAGAAAGCATCAATACCACTGTAGAATACACTCATTATTCTTTTACTTTTCCTAACGAACAACTGACGATAGTTTATTCGGGTAATTATCGCATTCATGTTATAGATGACGATAGCAAAGAAGAAGTCTGTTCCTATTGTTTTTCTGTTTTAGAACCCAAGGCGTCTGTTGATGTGACTGTCACTACTGATACTGATATCGACTGGAACAAAAGTCACCAGCAGCTTAAAGTAAATTTGAATGTGCAGTCACTCAATATCAACGACACCCAGCGTGAACTGAAGATGGTGGTATTGCAAAACGGTCGGTGGGAGAAGGCAGTGTGGAATCCACAACCTGATTATAATACCCCGTCGGATGTCAGGTGGGAACATTCGCGCGAATTGATTTTCAATGCCGGAAATGAATTCCGCAAATTCGAGATGACCAGCGTTAAGACGGCTATGATGGGCGTAGACAATATCAAATGGTTCAGACCTTTCTATCACGCCACATTATTTACTGCCGAAGACCAGTCTAATTATATATACAATGAAGACCAAAACGGCAAATATTATATTCGTACTTCTGAGTACAATGATGATGAGACAGAAGCAGATTATATATGGGTTCATTTCTTTCTGAAACATAAGCCGGAACCCAATGGAAAATTGTATGTCTATGGTGGATTAACCAACTGGTGTATTATACCCGATGCTGAAATGAAATATAATAATGAATCTCAGCTACACGAATGTGCCTTGCTGCTAAAAGAGGGCTATTATAATTATCAATATATGTATGTTCCCACCGGACAGCGAATCGGTGATCCTTCGCTTGTTGACGGCAATTACTATCAGACCGAGAATGAATATACTATCCTGGTCTATTATACACAGAGAGGAAGCCGCTATGACAGACTCGTCGGTTATCGCCAATTCCGTTTTGCCCCGTCCTTATAACAACTATTTGTTGACATGGTACACATTGAAGTAAATTATCCCTTATTCTTTCAGATTTGTGATATTCTTGGCACACTGGCATTTGCCATTTCTGGATTACGCCTTGCCGCAAGTAAAGATTTTGATTGGTTTGGCGCATATGTGGTCGGTCTGACAACCGCCATCGGAGGCGGTACAATCCGCGACTTGCTATTGGATATTACACCTTTCTGGATGACCAATCCATTTTATCTTATCTGCTCAGGCTTTGCATTGTTATTGGTTATTATCTTTAAGAAAAACTGGGTAAGTGAGGAACATACGTGGTTTTTGTTTGATGCCATCGGACTGGGCTTCTTTACGGTGACAGGTATAGAGCGCAGTCTTTCTGTCGGTTTTCCGTTTTGGATTGCCATTATCATGGGTACAATCACCGGCGCTGCAGGTGGTATACTGAGAGACGTCCTTATCAATGAGACACCGCTTATTTTCAGAAAAGATATTTATGCCACGGCCTGTATCATGGGCGGACTGGTGTTTCATCTTTGTGATGCCTGTGGTCTGAGCCACGAGGTTACTGCTGTCATTGTATGCGCTGTTGTTATCGCCATACGTCTCTTCGCTGTAAAGTATCATGTGGAGCTTCCTATCTTGCACATCAACAAGAGCGTCGATGACTCAAAATAAATCCACGGGAAGACTGTCGATTGTCAGAAAAGCTTGTTACGGCGGAGAATGCGGTAACCCAAATTGAATTGGAGTCCGTCTGCCCTCATACCATGAGCTTTTACCATATAGCTCATGTAGAAATTTCCCCAAGACCTTGGATACCAACGCAGTCCTACAGTCTCGTAAATCAGATGTTTGTTCAGCGTTCCCATGTGCCGGTATGGATACATACCGAAATTCATGGTGAGGGACATCTGCTTATAGAATACTTCATGGCGTAATGATATGCCAAGGACGTGGCGATAAGCGGAATGGCCGTTTATGCCTTCCTTTTGCTGAATCCGGTTAATGACATTGCTATATGTAGAATAAGAATAGTCAAGGGCTAATCCTGACGCGTATTTGACATTATATCTGAACATGGCGGCAAGTGATGTGTTCCATAATGTGCGTACACGGTAATGTCCGGTAAAATAATTAGGATCAGACGGGTCAAGCGTTTCGTTGTAATTCCATTCCTCTTGAAGTGTCTTGCCCTCCCAGCCGACAGATAAATCCAAGTAGAAGTCAGGCTTAACTTTCGGCAAGTCGTAAGAAATTTTTCGCGGCTGCGTGAGAATGGGAGAGGGGTAGTAGTTGACATAGGCCTGTATTCCCATCAAATTTGATCCCAGATTCGGACGATCCATCGCACTATTGGAGAAATGCTTGAAATTCAGTCCCATCGCAACATCAAAATGTGGATTGATGATGTATTTAGCATAAATACCGGCACCGAAATATATTGAAAAATTAGAACCAATGAAGCGGTTGTGCACATTGTTGTGTTTATTGTAATGCGTTGTCGTCAGACTGATACCATTTTCCATGGAAAATCCCATTGACCAGCGACCTTTTCTGAGAAAGTCTCGGTGCATGGCCAGGTAGGCTGTATATTGGTTGCCCAAATGGGAATTATAGTCTGCTTCCGGCAGATTTCCGTGCATTTTGATATGGCTTAAATAGCCAAACATGACACCAAAATTTATTGTCGGCAACCCATAAGCCATGTCATAGATGCTGTTATCTTGTTCTAATGCGCGGTAATTCATTGAAACAGAATAAAAACTGCCTAAAGACGATTTGACCAAATCGGTACCGTCCACTTCACGGTTGAAATGATAAAACATTCCGGCAGAACCGCCATAGCCGAAATGACAGAAATTATGTTTTCTCAACTCGACAGATTCGTCTTGGGCAGTAGTCGAGTCTGAAATTACAACATTTTCATTTTCAGCATAAATGGATAAAGCAAAAACAATAAAAAAGAGGATAAATATAGTGATTCTACGGAATTTCACGGATAAAAACAAAAGTGTATATAGATGCTTGATTTCACAAATTTAACGCAAAATTAGAAAAAAAACAGCAGAAATCAGCAAGTTGGCTGATTGATTAACTGATTGTAATTAAAAAATAGCAGTCGGAGAATATTATGATGTAATCCTTTAGTAATGGTGATAAATGTAGTCTGCGTCCAAAAAAAAATACTTACCTCATAGAATGTATTTGTATATTCAGATAAACGCATTTATTCTGTAGATTTCAAACGGGATCCGTAGGGATAAAGCGTCTTTTTTTTTGCCCGAATGTTTCTCCGTTCCAAAGGTTGAAACTTATATTCCTTTGAGTGGAACTTACGTTCCAAGCCATAGAACTTACATTCCAGCCTTTGGAACGGAGAACATACCGACGAAAAACTCAAAACATATCCGTGACAATGATAAAAAAAGATTTCAGCATGGAAAGCATAACAACTCCGACATCCGTTACATTAAACATAATTACGATTATAAATTTTTAGGTATCTGGCTTTGCACATTACAGTTTGAAAAGTGCAGTCTAATGTTGTTACTGCGCACAGATAATGTTTGTTGTTTGTTTCATCTGAAACTAACGGTATTTTTCATTTAAACTGAAATACAAGATATTATTTACAGGTTTTCAGATAAAAAATAATTCAAAAAAATATTAATATAGAAATAAAATTTGCAAAAGAAATTGTTCAAAAAAAACTCTTTATTATTTTTGTAATATGAGTCTAATTGATGATGTCAACAAATTTTTAGTTTGTGGTAAAAATGACGATGCCTTAGCATTGTTAGACACTCAAATAAAGATTAATCCAGATGACGATGAGTTGTATTATCTGAAGGGAAAAATCTATCACAAACAGCAAGATTGGAAGAATGCCATTGAGAATTATCAGCATGCTGTTTATTTGAATGAAGGCAGTCCTGCCCGTGAGACATTGAAATTAGTCAATAAAATACTATTGTTTTATAATAAAGATGTGTTCAATCAATAAAATACAATGATGAAGAAAATACAAGGCGCAATTGTTATAAATGAAGAACGTTGCAAAGGATGTGCTCTTTGCGTTGAAACGTGCCCGTTTGGTTTATTGCAAATAGCTGTACGTAAAGTCAATACTCAAGGCTATCCTTATGTTGAGCAAACCAACGAAACGGATTGTACTGGCTGCGCAAATTGTGCGACAGTATGCCCTGATGCTTGTATTTCGGTTTATCGTAAAAAAGTTCTTTGATATGGAAGATAAGAGAGAATGTTATTTAATGAAGGGAAATGAAGCTATTGCTCACGCTGCAATACGTTGTGGATGTGACGGTTACTTCGGATATCCCATCACACCGCAGTCTGAAGTTCTTGAGACGCTTTCCGCATTAAAGCCATGGGAAACGACTGGCATGGTCGTATTGCAGGCAGAAAGCGAGGTTGCAGCGATAAATATGCTATATGGCGGTGGCGCAACAGGGAAACGCGTTATGACGTCCTCTTCAAGTCCAGGTGTTGCTCTGATGCAGGAAGGTATATCCTATATGGCTGCTGTAGAGATTCCGGCAGTGATTGTCAATGTCCAAAGAGGCGGTCCGGGCTTAGGTACGATTCAGCCAGGGCAAGCAGATTATCTGCAAGCCACAGTCGGCGGCGGGAACGGTGATTACAATACCCTTGTTTTGGCTCCGGCTTCGGTGCAAGATATGGCAGACTTTGTTGATCTGGCTTTTCAATTGGCGTTTAAATACCGCAACCCGACAATAATCCTCTCTGATGGCGTTATAGGACAGATGATGGAACAGGTCTTTCTCCCACCAGTCAAACCCAGACGTACCGAAGAGCAGATATGGGAAGAATGTCCATGGGCGGCCAACGGACACCGTCTTAAACAAAGAAAACCTAATATTTTCAGTTCCTTGGAGATGGAAGCCGTTTCTATGGAACAGCGCAATATCAAACTGCAAGAAAAATATGAGTTGATGCGTCAGACAGAACAGCGCAGTTCAACCTTCATGTGTGATGATGTAGAATATCTTTTTGTCGCTTTCGGCAGTGTGTCACGCTGTGCAGAAGAAGCGGTAACCATATTGCGTCAGGAAGGACATAAAGTCGGCTTACTGCGTGCAATAACACTCTGGCCATATCCAGAGAAAGAATTAAACCGAATCCTGCCGACTATCAAGAAGATTTTGGTTTGCGAAATGAATTCCGGTCAGATGATTAATGATGTGAAACTTGCTGTCAACTGTCAGCGGCCGGTATATCATTTTGGCCGTATGGGCGGTGTGGTACCAAGTCCGGATGAACTTGTAGATGCAATGAAAGGAATAATCTTTGATAAAAACTGAATGATGGAAAATAGACGAAACATACTGGAAGAATTCAGGCAAGACAAAAGTAAGGATAAATACTTCAAGATACGCAATATATTGAACATGATATTTATTGTCATGGTTATAGTTACTATTGCGCTTTATTTCATTTATCCCCTACCCGACGGTCTTCCTGCGTTTTTCTGTTCATGCCTGACAGCTATTTTAGTCAAGGCTGTTGAGGTTTATCTGAGAGTTTCGGCCAAAAAACATTGAATCATGACAAGAGAAGAAATTATACAATCAGAAAATCTGGTGATGGCTAAGCCGAGATTGATGAACGATACAACAATGCATTACTGCCCAGGCTGCTCACATGGTGTTGTACATAAGCTTATTGCCGAGATAATAGAAGAAATGGGACTTGAAGAGAAAACAATCGGAGTATGTCCCGTTGGTTGTGCGGTTTTTGCTTACAGATATCTGGATATAGACTGGCAGGAAGCCGCTCATGGTAGGGCGCCTGCTGTTGCCACTGCGTGCAAGCGTTTATGGAATGACAGATTGGTTTTTACATATCAGGGTGACGGAGACTTGGCATGTATCGGTGCATGTGAGACCATTCATGCACTCAATCGTGGTGAAAAAATTACCGTAATCTTTATCAATAACGCCATATATGGCATGACAGGCGGTCAGATGGCCCCGACGACACTGGTCGGTATGAAGACTTCTACCTGTCCTTACGGCAGAGATCCTGAGCTTCACGGCTATCCGTTAAATATTACAGAACTGGCCACTCATCTTGAGGGAACAGCCTATGTGACACGCCAGAGTGTACATAATGTCATGGCTATACGAAAAGCCAAGGCTGCCATAAAGAAAGCATTTACCAATTCAATGAACGGCATCGGTTCAAATCTTGTTGAAATTGTCTCCACATGTTCCACCGGATGGAAAAAGTCTCCAGTTGAAGCGAACAAGTGGATGGAAGACAATATGTTCAAATTTTACCAGATCGGTGATCTAAAAGATGTTAGAAGATGAAAGAAGAAATAATCATATCGGGCTTTGGCGGACAGGGTGTTTTGTCAATGGGAAAATTGATTGCATATGCCGGTATCGCTGACGGGAAAAATGTGACATGGCTTCCAGCCTATGGCGCGGAGCAACGTGGCGGTACGGCGAATGTGACAGTCATCGTAAGTGACCAAAAAATATACTCCCCTATTCTTAACACATGTACGACTGCTATTTTATTGAATCAGCCTTCAATGGACCGCTTCTTATCTCGTGTCAAGCCAGGTGGAACCTTGATTTATGATACATATGGCATATCAACGCCGCCCAAGCGTGACGATGTCAATATTTTTGAAGTCAATGCAATGGATACAGCAGCCGAGATGAAAAACATGAGAGTATTTAACATGTTAATTTTAGGCGGATTGCTGAAGATTAATCCTTTTGTTAAATTGGAAAACGTTGAAAAAGCGTTGTATAAAACATTGCCAGCTCGTCACCATGATTCTATTCCTGACAACATGGAGGCTCTTAGAAAAGGAATGGAAATCATCAAAGAGGTGTAGTCCGATAATTTTTAGAGATATTTATCCATTAATAGTTGTATTCCCGCAGACGCTGTCTTCTGAATATAGACAATGTTCCTATATTCAGAAACGGGTACAGGATGAGGGTCTATCAAGTATATAGGGACATCCTTTTTGACAAACTGAATTAAACTTGCTGCGGGATAAACATTAAGTGATGTGCCTATAATCACAAATATGTCTGCTTGTTGGGTAATCCCGATTGCGCGCTCGATATTGGGAACAGGTTCTTGAAAAAATACGATATACGGCCTCAACAAACTGCCGTCGGCGGCTAAATCCCCCGGTTTTACCTCATAGTTTTCAGCATTTAGTTCCTTAATACAATTGGGATTATCAACGTCCTTACTGGATGTTACTTTCATTAATTCACCATGGAGATGCAAGACCTTGCTACTCCCTGCCCTCTCGTGCAGATTATCTACATTTTGTGTAATAATGCTGATGTTATGTTTGTTTTCCAATTCAGCCAGAAGAAAATGACCTTTGTTTGGATGCGCAGAAAGTAATTGCTTGCGCATTTGATTATAGAACTCGTTTACCAACTCGGGATTTCTTGTCCATCCACTATGCGAGGCGACATCCTCGACTTTGTAATTATTCCACAGTCCGTCGGCACCGCGAAAAGTACTGAATCCGCTTTCCACGCTCATACCTGCACCTGTCAATACAACGATATTCTTCATAAAGTAAAAAATTACGTCATACAAACTTACATAAAAGAGAACTAATCTACTCATTGTTTATTATAAAAAACTAACTTTGTATAAAAATAATTCAAATATGATACGACGGTATTTGGTTTTGTCAATATGTTTTTTGTTGTGCTCGTTTATAAAAGCGAGCAAGTATCCGGATAGCAAACTTGTCCTTGCTGATCCGTTTGTTTTGCTGGATAATGGTACATATTATGCCTATGGCACACATTCCAATGATGGTATAGAAGTATATACATCAAAAGACTTAAAGCAATGGACATTACAGCCACAATTAGCATTACACAAGAACAACACGACAGAAGATCATTGGTTTTGGGCACCGGAGATATTAAAACATGGTGACACCTTTTATATGTACTACTCAGCTAATGAGCATATGTATGTTGCGACATCTAAAAGTCCGCTTGGCCCATTTAGGCAGATTGGCAATAAACCGATGTTGGAAAACAGATGCATTGACAGTTCACCATTTATAGATGATGACGGTAAGGCATATTTGTTCTTTGTATATTTTGATAAAGGGAATAATGTTTATTCGGCAGAATTAAACGATGATCTATTGTCTATTAAGCCGGAAACCATGCATCATTGTCTTAGTATTAGTCAAGCGTGGGAAAGTGACACGTTATTTCCTTATGCCCGTGTTAATGAGGGACCATGTGTGATTAAAGATAATGGCGTATATTATTTGACCTATTCCGCTAATGATTACAGAAGTAAAGGATATGGTATAGGTTATGCGACTGCAACCAATATATTCGGGCCCTGGACAAAAAGTGCCACGAACCCAGTCCTGCAATATGCATTCAACATGGTCGGAACTGGGCATCATACACTATTCAAGGATAAAAAAGGAAAGATAAGAGTGGCCTATCACGCTCATTACTCCAAGTCGCAAATTCACCCCAGAAGGACGTATTTTACGACAATGAAGATAAAACACGGAAAGTTGACGATGAAATCTAAATAAAAAGATATGAGATATGCTATTATTGGTACAGGTGCTATAGGAGGTTACTACGGATGTAAATTGGCTAAGTCCGGTAAAGATGTTCATTTTTTATTACATAGAGATTATGATTATGTTTTAAAACATGGCATTCAAGTGGACTCATGTGATGAGAGTTTTCATTTGGACAAATTAAATGTATATAATGATATATCGTCAATGCCTAAATGTGACGTTGTTCTTGTATGTCTTAAATCAACGAATAACTGTTTATTAGAACAATTTATTCCTTCAATAGTTAATGATGACACGTTGGTTGTTTTAGTACAAAATGGTATTGGTCTTGAATATGATGTTCAGCAAAAGTTTCCTCAACTTCCTTTAGCTGCAGGGTTGGCTTTCATATGTTGTGCGAAAACTCAGCCGGGACGTGTCAACCATCAATGCTATGGCTCAATAAATATTGGAAATTATTCATGCAAGAATCAACTGCAGATTAATCAGGTGATATATGATTTACGAAACGCCGGGATTGATGCTAATGAAGTTGAATATAATGAGGCGCGCTGGAAAAAAGCTGTTTGGAATATGCCGTTTAACGGGCTGACTGTTGCGTTAAATACACAGACAAATTTACTTCTTCAAAATACTTTTACACATAAACTCGTCAAAGATATAATGCTTGAAGTCATTACTGCGGCAAGATTACTTGGTGTCAATAATATTGATGAGACTTTTGCGGACAAGATGATAGAGATGACAATTAAAATGACGCCCTACTCTCCCAGTATGAAACTTGATTATGATTTCAAGCGGCCAATGGAGATATATTATCTTTACACCCGTCCTATAGTAGAAGCTGCTAAGGCAGGGTTTCAAATGAAAAAACTTGAAATGCTTGAAGCGGAACTTCGTTATCTGAGTCAGAATAACGCTATATAATCTATACATTAATGAAAATCCGCAGGTTTCTTATTTATCTCCTCCGGAAGTTCAGTGTAGAAATAGTAATACCAATATGAATCAGCATATGTTGTTTCCACTTCAGGTGCATGTGCAATGTGTGCGTTATAAAATTCATTGAATTTCCGATCAAAATCATTAGGATAGGGATATAATCGTTTTATCGACATCTTGTTTGCTTCTAGCATTGCAGCAGCTTCAGCGTAGGCCCTTGGTAGCTCTTTGCCTTTATACAAAGGGAAGCCGGCAATAATGACGCTGAATTCATAAAGTTTCTTTTGTAGTAGCAATCCGCATAAGAGATAGTCAAGATATGTTTTACTCTGAGGATACAGTTGCAACTGTCTGACCATCTCCGAATTGAACGGATATCCGCCGACGAAATTATCAGATCTCATTGCCACTTCTGGTTTAATGCCTTTCTCTTTCAGTTGTTGTATTTGTTTTCGATGTTCTTCTACAAATTTATCGTGACATGTGCTCTTTTCCAAAACAGCCAGATACTTTTCTGCCACAGGGAAATCAGCTTCTTTAATGCAATACTCAATCATGTGACGCAATGATGTAAAACAATTACCATTATTTTGCAAGGTACTGTATTCAAAGTATTGGTGAAAAGCCTCATCATAGACTTTAGCATTTTCATAAAACATTGCATTAAACAAGTAACCGATAGGATTTCTGTCATGTATGAAGAGAAACTCTTCCGCATTGTTGATAGGATATTGAAACAGATGTTCCGGCAGTGTACCTAAAGCACTTTCTGCCAACAAACTATACTTGACGATAAAGTCATCGTTATTGTTATGGCCTTCTGTTTGCAATTGTGACAAAAGTTCACTCCATTCTTTATTGTCAGCCAGTAGTATATAGTTATATATTTTCTCGTTATATAGAAATCTGGAATTATATGCGTTGTAACTAATTGCAAAAACAATTAGTACCAGCATAGCAACACTCATGATAAAGGAATATGCCTGTTTTTGTATTCTATTAATAACTATTGCCACAAAGGGCAGTAAAAAGATGCCAAGGTACAGAAATTCCCGTCCTGTGCCGATAATTGATTTTGTGTAGAAGTATCGTTGTTCGTATGGTATGAACTCAACATAATTGCTATATATGCTGACTATTGCTACGGAGACTGTGATGCAGCATAAGTGCGTCAAGATATGTTTAATGTTCCGGGTCAGCCATAGTTCGTATACGGCCATAGCGAAAATACACATGATTTGCATGGGCAGGCTTAACATAAGGTATCCGACAAATACAAATATGATACACCAAATGACTCTTTGCCAGTATTTAGGTAAATAAACATAGATCAGCAGCGCCAGATAAAACACGATGCCCTCTATCTGTAAGTTTGTCTGAAAAGGAAATAGCAGTAGAAGCATACATGATACAGCAATTGCAATGTCAACAAATCTGCTATTGCCATTGATTTTCCTTACAAGGAAAGCCGCTGTTATGCTAACAGCGCACAATAATATAGCATTGATGACAGAAGCGTATAGCGGACTGCTGAAAAATTGTAACAGAAAATCGGTTATCCATCCGTTGAGTCCTGCGCCTTGCGAGAGTTTCAATACGAAATAATCCTTCGTCGTCAAGAAGAAACTGTCGCACTCAAGCATTTTCATTGTTGCAGGAAACATGTTGCATATCATCCAGATTATTCCAGCAGCGAATATTGCATTTAATATATAGATACGTTTCATAATGTTTTTTATTGAAATAAGTCAGCGATCTTATCTTTTGAAATCTCGACAGGTTGTTTGATAAACTCAGGTATGTTGTATGAATATAACAATCGAATGTCGTTCTCCGGATTTTTTGCAGGAATCATAAAAGGCTTGGTGAAGGCTTTCCCGTCCCAATGTGTGACGAAGAGCCGTGTATATCTTGTGTCTACTCTTTTTGAACTGAAGATGACCCATTTTCCATTGCTTGACCACGAATGGTAACTCTCAACATCGTCAGTGTTCAACACATCTGTTGGTATCATTTCGCCAGTCTCAAGGTTTACCATTTTTAAATCAGCCTCTTTGTGGTGAATGTGAAATGCACCGCAATCAGCCAAAGCGAACATCATATACTTGCCGTCGGGTGATATCCTTGGCGTCAATGCGCTTCCCCCTTGTGCAGAGGCGCTGTACACTGTGTCAATGGTCTCCCCTAATGTGCCGCCTGCGTTAAATGATGTGCGGACAATGCTGTAGCGCAATTTCGCAAACTCCATTGGCATTCTCACAGCCTTTGCTGTACAAAAATATAATGTCTTGCCATCCGGGGTAAACGACGGGAATGTCTCCCAGTTGATAGAGTCGTTGAAACGTTCATCTATAATTATCTTACCATTGTTTACGTCATATATAAACAGGTCAGAACTCATGTCGTATACCTCTATTTTGTCGCGACTATGGCCGTAGAAACTTTGGCGGGTTATATTTGCCGTGAATGCAATGTAATCACTGGAAGGGTGCCAATAGTTATATGTGGCACTCATAATCATGTCTTTCTTGATTTCGCGTTTTTCTATTTTCCCATTGTGGCAAATTACGGTGCCGCCATTTTTACCCCTGGCATGGAACATGAAGTTTTTCGGGTTATAGTTGGCGAAGGAATGGCAGTTTAGACATCCTTTGTTGTTTTGCTTGTTGACTATAATGGGTTCTTGTTCAAACGATGTTAACTGCCGTTCGTATATACCCATATCCTTAAAATTCTCATAGCCGGGCGGTATCAGTCGATAAGCTACCCAAGGGTCTATCTCGTCTTCTGATATGTGTATTGTGAATGGCTTATATTTGATTCCTTCGGGATGTTTATCGTCCCATTGTGATACAATAATCTCAATATCTTTACCCCGCGACAGTCTTAGTATATCTTGCCATTCTTTTAGTGGAATATCTACATATTTTCCACTTCCGAACACTTTGTGCTCTCCTGTGGGCAATTCTATTTCCGCCATAATTTCATGCGCATTTTTTATCATGAAATTGAGCGGTGCGATGTTACATGGAACTGTCACATTAATATAATTCGGGAAGATATCTGGTAATTCTTCCGTCTGTTGCCGAGCTTCTTTGTTGCCGCATGAAACGACACACAATGAAAGCAATAAGAGTAAGCTGATATGTCTCATAAATGGTTTGTTGTCTTGTTTATGTGATGGTCTTGTATTCAGTTTATTGTTCTATGTTCGGTAAATGACTCAACATAAATACCCTTTAACGGTGTTGCTGGACAAGCATATTCGCATGCGCCACATCCCGTACAATTGTACGTGTTGATTATCGGATATAGTTTTCTTCCATTTTGAACCATTTCTATGCAACCGCGCTTGCATGCTTTCTCGCAGGCGCGACATTCCTTGCCGTCTCCAGATATGCAATTCTCCCTTATCCATACAGCGTGTCCGATCTGGATATTATTCTTTTCCTCTAATGTTATTTTTTCCAATGCTTTAGCCGGGCACACATCGTTACATGTCTTACATTCAGGTTGACACCATCCGTTGGCAAATGATATATGTGGTATGACACCTTGTCCCAGTTTAATGCCAGGTTCCAGTATACGGCTTGGGCATGCTTCAATACATGCCATGCATGAAGTACATTTTGAACGGTATTCATCATATTTTGTGCCACCTGCAGGGAATATCGGAGATTTGCTCTTGGGATTGCGTTTTCCTGTAAAGGATGCGACGCCTTTTCCCAGTTTTCCATTTATGGCATGAAAACTCTCGTCATGTGCCAGAGTGGCTGTGAATGTCAGAAAACGTCGTCGTGAAACATCGACTTTTTTGTTTTTTTCTATTTTCTTCGGCTTGTGCAATAATAGATATAAAGCGATAAAAAATAAGATAACAAACAATAGCGGATTGACGGATGCCATAAGATGATTCACCTGACTGCAAGAAAGCGTCTTGTCAAAGTATTTGACGTAAATGCAGATTATATCAAATACCAAAACCGATATTCCGATTATAATATTAGTCAGATATTTCTTATTGTCTTTTAGCATCGGGCTGTTCGTATTATATCTTACAAAATTAAATAATTTCACTCGCTCATGCGCCATGTAAGTCAAAATTGTTTTCTTAACCAGAAAAAATGAAACTTGATTTTGTATGATACATATTTTTTTAATTGTTACAAATGGATTAACCAATTAGTTTTTATTATTTTTGTAACACAAAAATTGTTTGATATGAAAAGACTAACTGTATTTGTTCCGATGCTTCTATTCTTCGCGGCATCAGTCATGGCACAAGAAGAAATCACTCCTCCTGATTATTCAAAATACATCCTTACTCCCAAGGCTCCGCAAACGCCCCGCATCAACGGTCCGAAGGTTTACGGTGCCCGTCCCGGAGCAGATTTTTTGTTCAGGATTCCTGCAACAGGAAAGCGCCCTATGACATTTACGGCAAAAGGTCTGCCTAAAGGGCTTCATCTGGATGCTTCTACAGGTATTATCAAAGGCAAGACTAAAAAGCGTGGCACATATCATGTTGAGCTTTGTGCAAAAAATGACTTAGGGACATTTGAGCGTGAACTGCGTATCGAGATAGGCGACTTAATTGCTCTTACTCCACCGCTTGGCTGGAACTCGTGGAATTGTTGGGGTGCACAAGTGACTCAGGAGAAAATCATGCGTTCGGCTAAGGCTTTCATTGATAAAGGTCTCGCAGACTACGGATGGTCATATGTCAATATAGATGACGGCTGGCAGGGATTGCGTGGCGGGAAATATAATGCCATTCAGACTAACCGCAAGTTTCCTGACATAAAAGGTTTGGCTGATTCTATACATGCCCTCGGTCTGAAGATCGGTATCTATTCCGGACCATGGGAAAGTACCTATGCCAGCCATATTGGTTCTTCATGCGACAATGAGGATGGTACGTATTGGTGGATTAAGAAAGGCGGTCTTGTAGACGAAAATTGGCGTTTGGATCGTTCCAAGACAAATAAGGAGGTCATCCGCTCTTATGGTAAATATTCTTTTGCAAAACAGGATGCTCAACAGTGGGCAGACTGGGGAATAGATTACCTTAAATATGACTGGAATGTCAATGACCGCTGGTGGCTGGAGGACATGCGCCACGCGATTGATGCCACCGGACGTGACATCGTCTACTCTATCTCCAACTCTTCACGCGTCTCCCTCGGTCCTGTGTTATTGAAAAACGCAGAGTGCTGGCGCACCACAGGCGATATCCGTGATACATGGGAAAGTATGTCCACCATCGGCTTTGAGGGACAGGACCAATGGGCACCATACCATCGTCCCGGCCATTGGCCAGATGCTGACATGCTTGTATTGGGTAAAGTTGGTTGGGGACGCCAATACCATTGGACACGACTTACGCCTGACGAACAGTACACCCACATTACCCTGTGGTCGATTCTCGGGTCTCCGATGCTTCTGGGATGCGATATGGATATGCTGGATGACTTTACGCTCAGTCTGCTATGCAATAATGAGGTACTCGATGTCAATCAAGACCCATTAGGATTCCAGGGCACTTGCTACTCACGCAATGAGAAACAAGCTATTTATGTCAAGCCTTTGGAAGATGGCGCACTGGCTGTCGCATACTTCAATCTTGACAGCATACCCCACGAGATCGGCTGCTCCCCGCGTAAGCTCGGACTTATGGAGCCTCAGACCATCCGTGACTTGTGGCGTCAGCAGGACCTCAAGACCATTGACGCCCGGACACGCTGGGAGGTTACTGTCGCACCTCATGGTGCAGCCTTCTATAAAATGTATCCTGGCATCACCAATACAAAATTGCATGGGAATTACAGACTGTTGAAATAACAGACAACTTTTTGTCTGTTTTGTTTTTTCATCGTATATTTTTTATAGGATAGTTTAAACTCAGCATTATGGGACATAAATTCTATATTATCGCAGGGTGTAATGGCGCAGGTAAGACAACAGCTTCGTTTACAATATTACCTCAAGTCTTGGAGTGCGAAGAATATGTCAATGCGGACGAGATTGCCAAGGGTCTGTCCCCTTTCCACCCGGAACGTGTGCCTATAGATGCAGGGCGCCTGATGCTCAAGCGTATTACAACATTGATGCAACAGCATGCGACCTTTGCCATTGAGACCACATTGTCCACACGGTCATACGAGAGTTTAATCAAAAAGGCACATAAAGCAGGCTATAAGGTTATCCTTCTCTTTTTCTGGTTAAGTTCACCCGATGTGGCCGTTCAGCGTGTGTCTAAGCGTGTCAGTGAAGGTGGCCACAATATTCCTGAGGAAACCATTCGCCGGCGCTATGTCTCAGGCATCAAGAATCTCTTCAGTATTTACAGCAATATTGTAGACCGCTGGATTCTTGTTGACAACAATACATCACATTCGGTTATTTTTGCAGAGTCGGAAAACGGTGTCAATAAAATATACGATTTTGAGAAATACAAACATCTAATGAAATACAACCACGATGGAGAGTAGCATGTCACCTTTTGCACAAAAAATTCAGCGTGGTTTAGCACTGGCAAACCGCAATCTCATGGAGTATGACTCAGCCTTGGGGCGTACTCTTATTTTCGGGCAACAGGATGGTACATATAAGGAAGTTCCTGCATCGGAAATACTTAAGGAGTCAAAATCGCTCAAGTGGTGGAAAGATAATTTTCAATAACAAACGTAATAGCTTAATTACAGTCCGGCAATAATGTTTTGACTTATCGCCGGACTTTTTTATGTTCCATCCTATGGAACTTACATTCCTAAGGATGGAATTTACGTTCCAGCCGGTGGAATATAAGTTCTACCGGATGAAAGGAAAATTGTAACGCGTATAATTGAAATACGTTTCGAGATATAACTGAAAGTTATATTGAGGTTAAAAAGCAAATATCAACTTATGGTATTACGACAGAAATAGGCATAAAAAAGTATCGCAGCAAGATGTGCGATACTTTATATTTATTATCTCTTCTTTAGAAATGACTGCTGCCGTCAAAGCAATGTGTGCA